>WGMW01000014.1 GCA_016124845.1 Flavobacteriales bacterium | reverse complement strand
TGGGCCATTTTAAGCCCCTGTCCGGCCCCCATTTTCTGAGAAACCGAAAAGGTGTTGCCAACAAAAAATCCGCCTTAGGCGGACTCATTTGTGATCGTATTCTGACGCGTAAGGGGGTTGCGCATCAGTTACGGGTGTTGGCAAACGTTTTTTCATTCCTTACTTGCTGGTGTTCCACCGAACAAATGGCACCTAACTGGGTAACAGTCTATTACCAGTTTTTCAAACCTTCTTAATAGACATTCATTCGGGTTGATCGTTATGGACGCTGTCCTTTCACAGGCTCCAGGAGTAAGAAAGTCACTACAACAGAATAGGTTTTTGCCTCGATTGTGAAGTAAGATTTCAGTACAGTCAATATTTTCTTCTCTCGGGACAATAACTGTCGTAATACTGGATTTCAGTACAAACACCGTTGCAACAAGATTCAACTTGAGTTTAAAGGTATTATCGGGGGTATGCACGAATAGAGAGTCAACAACACTGTTGTCTGAATATTTACTTAACGAAAAAAGACCTTCTTCAATACTGACGATAGTTTCGTTTGGTCCATCCTCCAAGACAAGGTCAATGGAGTCCACCTTTGTCTCAATTGTGTCAACTAAAAGATAGAGGTAAAGTTTGTCGTCAAACTCCGTTGACTGTCCGAAACAGACCTCAACCAACAGTACGAGAAGTAAAGTGATTGCATGTCTCATTTCAAAATGTTTGCCAACAATTGGCTATATGTAACCAGTTACCTATAGCGGGTTTTGCCAAAGTTATCCCAACCGTTCGTTTTTCGGCACTCCAACATTAAAAAACCCACACGCAAGCCATTGCTGCGGCCGGACCCGTGTTTGTAGGGGTGAGAGCGGCTGTCCATTTGCCAAAACGACATATTGATTTGACTAAATGACATACTGATTTGCCCAATTGACATATTCGTTTTACTAAATGACATATCTATACGATGATATAACCCTCCTGTAATACATTAAGGCAGGCAGATAAAACAATGTCACATTTTAATCGGATGCTATAATAAATATGTGTTCCAAATTCGGATATTTACGTGGGCGGACGCCCTTTCTTTGATAAACACCTTTTATTACAAACAAAATGGAGCATCTACCTCCCCAAAGCTATCCCCTGCCCAAGCGCACGACCAAACGTACACGCAGCGCGCTGCCCGACCTTGACGGGGTGGTGCAGGCAGTGGCAAAGATGCACGGGACCACCCGTTCCAATGTGGCAGACATCATGGAAATAAACCCTGCCGGACTCTACAAATTGCTGAGTTCGCGCAAACCGAAGGTGGACAGACTGATGCAGTTGTGCGAGGCGCTGCAGTACAACTTCTTCGACATCTATATGCGCCAACTGCCCGAACACCTGCGCACCACCACAGAGACAAAATTGCTGGCCCGGCAGATCCAAACCTTGCAACAGGAGAAGGAAGTGCTGCAACAGAAGCTGGAGGCGGTTGAACGCGAACGCGACCTGCTGCTTTCCATCGTCAAAAAGGAGGCTTAGAGGTAGTGAGTTATTGGGTTATTGGTCATTGGACGGGGAGATGCGTAATTCTTCGGTTCCGCCACTCCGCTTTCGTGCGTCTGTCATAATAACGAAGCAGTGGACCTTTACAGGAATTACAGACGGAAAAATGGGCAAATGGAAACGCCAGATCAGGGTTCTGAGGCCCAAGGATCGGCCCCCGAAAAAATTCAAAGAGGTTTTGGCAATGTCCAAATCGTTTATAAAATTTGATCTAACAAATATTAAAACAACCTCATTAAACGCTTATTACCATGGATTCAGATCAGATTGACAAATACAACATGCTACTGAAAGTAGATGATTTTTTGGGCGACCACACAGCAGACACGGCAGGCCACAGCAAAATAGCCCCCAAGTATGCAGAACTGCAGCTGGTGATAGTGGACATTGAGGAGGCCAAGGCCGAAGCGGATGCCGACAACACGGGTGCTACCGAGGACAAGGCGGCCGACCGCGCGGAACTGGAACAGCAAGTGTTCACGGCATTGACGGCCGTAGCCAGCTTTGCGCGCGACACGAAAAACCATAAGCTGCTGCGCAGGGTGGATTTTACGCTGAGCGAGCTGAAGGGCATGCGCGATGCTTCGCTCTACTCGAACGGGGAAATGGTGCGCAAGAAAACAGACGAGAACATTGTAGCCTTGGCCGACTATGCCTATCTGCCGACCCAGCTTACGGCCTTGGCCGATGCCTTGCAGGCCTTCCACAACAGTATTCCGGAGCCGAAGGATGCGAGAGAGGAGAGTGCCGTGGCCAACGAACAGGTGGCCGTGCTGCTGAAAAAAGCGGATGGCATACTGACGGACCTGGACGGATATATGGACACGTTCCGCTTCAGCAATGCGGCCCTTTGGTCGGAGTATAAGATGGCCCGCGCCATTGACAGTGCGGGTGGTGGAACCGGTAGCGGCAGTTCGGGTGAGTATAGGGCATCAGGCACATTGACGCCAGGACAGACGGCCACGGTGCTTGAATTCGAATATGATGATGCCCTTGTTTTCACCATTACGAACAACGGCCCGGCACCTCAGATGGAGGCCACCCTGCTGTTGGACGGTTCGCCCATATCCTCTGCCCCACCTGCCACGGTCAATGTGGGCACTCCTGCTTCGGGTCCTTTAGGGTCGTGGGGCCATGGCAACCAACTGCAATTGCGCAACTTGGATGCTGGCATGACGCTGGCCTATTCGGTGACGCTGGCTGCGGAGTAGGTTATTGGTTATTGGGTTATTGGTTACTGAGTTGCACTGATCCATGTAGTAATAACTGAATAACTCAATAACTGAATAACTCAATAACTCAGAAAAAGGCGGGTCTTGCAACCCGCCTTTTGTTTCACTCCAGATTCACGCTTCTCCAACTGGGGCGTTTCACCATGTATTTGAAGGTGATCTGCTTGCTTTCGCCCGGTAGCAGGGTCAGCTTCCAATCGAGGATTCCCTTGTCCTCATCGAACGCTTTGCTTTCCGGTTCAAGCAACGAGACCGTAATATCGCGCGAGGTGGAAACCGGCAACTGATCCTGCAAATGCAGCTGCACCAGCTTGTCCTTGTTGTTCTTCAGTTTGATGGTGAAACCACGGTAATCCACCGTTTTGTTGCCAATGACCTGCTCCTTGGTGAACTCCTTCAGCTCCTCACGCTCCACCACAATGGATTTATCGGAACCGAGCGAAACCAGCATGGTATCGCCCGTGTTCTGTGGCGAAAGCAACGACTGCCCGATGTAGGTTCCCGAAACGTAAAGACTCACCACGCCTTCCAGCAGATCGAAGCGTTCCCAATCGGTGATCTTGGCCACCAGAAAGGCATGCGGCACTTCGATGGGCGCGCTGAAATAGCCCATCTGCGCATTGATCTGCAACTCATCGATCTGAACGGTGTAATCCTTATTGTCCGAAAGCACGGTGAAAGGCGTTTCGACCTTGTAGAACACGCGTGTTTCCTTTTTGGCAATGGTGGTGTTGACCGCGATCCGTTTGTTCCGCTCGCGGAAACTGGAGTCGTACGACCCTGCGAACATCGGGTCCGAACTGATGGAGGCAATTCCACCGGTTGCATCTCCGTATTGGGCGGGCAATCCACCATTCAGCACCGACACACTTTCGTAGGCAGCTTGCGGAATGGATGAGGAACCGCGCACTTTCACGCCATCGATGTAGGTATCGAAATCCCGGCCCATAACGCCTGCGATGGTTGTGGTAGTGGCCCTTGCTCCGCGAGATGGCATGCTTTGAATGTCTTGACCTGCAACGGTCACTCCTTCTCCTGTGGCAAGACCTCCAGAACCTTTTTTGCGGATGTCCATTCCTGTGAATGAAGAACCCAGACCTCCATCCTTTTCAATCAAAGGCACTTCGTAAGCAATCACTTGAACCTCATCCAATTTCACTCCCGCAGCCATATCGAAATTCACAAACGAGGTCTGTTCGCCCAAGACGGGAATTCCGCGTTTTTCTTGCATTTGATAACCTAAAGAACTTACGTCCAGATCATACATTCCGGCATTGACGCCTTTGAGTTTGAACATCCCATCGAAATCTGTGGATGAACCACCGACCTGTTCACCATTGCTCATCAGCACCACGTTGGCAAACGGAATCGGCTCGCCTTTATCATCCCTTACCGTACCCTGAATAACGCCTGTTCCCGACATGGGCAATGCCATGGCCGTATTTTCCAGCACGGGTTCCGGTCTTGGCCTGCGGAGGCTTCCCAGGTCCCAGCGTTTCAGTTCGGGCATCTGTCCGCTTTCAAATGGGTTCTCGGAAGTGAGATTCAGCTTCACATCCTTCCAGTCAGAGCCGCTGCTTTGGCGCACCTGCGCTTTCAGAATCAGGCTGATGGGTTCGTCCACATCCTCGGCACGCAGGTCGTAAATGGGTGTCCAACCCGCATTCGGAATAATGTATTTGAGTGCGATGTTGCCCTTGAACGTGTCCTCGCAACTGGCCTCCACCACAATTTCGCTGGTCTTGGGCGGCACCACGCTGGTGATCTCCTGCTTCTGCGCGGTCTTCTCGTGCAGTTGCTTTTCAAGGTCTTTGATCTTGCGATGACTTTGCCGTTGCTTGGCCTTCACTTCCTTCAGTTTCACTTCGTAGAACTGCACGGTTTCGATGAGTTCGCTCACACGCACACCTTCCTGCTCGCCACCGATCTCGTTGTTCAGCGCCAGTATCTTCTCCTGATTCTGGTACAGTGCCAGAATATCGGTCTCGTCCTCGATCAGGATCTGAAGACTGTCGATGCTCTTTTGCAACGCTTCGGCCAGCTCGTTCTTCTCCAATCGCTTCAAAAAATTCGAGCGCTTGTTCACGTAGTTGATCACGAGACCGTCATCCACCTTCACCTGCAGACTATTGTCGATCAGGTCGGGTTCCAGCCCTTCAAACACCAACCGATACTTTCCGGCTTTCAGCTTAAGCGGTTTCACCCGCTTGATCTGCGCACCTTTGAAGTAAACTGTCACTTCGCTTACCTCGGTTGCCAACTTCTTTTCTTCAATGGCTGCATCTTGGGCCATAACACGACCCGAAAGCAGCACCGCCAAAATGATGAGTAGATTTTTCATGACGCATGGGTTTTAAGATTCCCATTCAAGTTACCCAACATTACAAGCATAAGCGGTGTATTTTCGGCAAAACTGGGCCGTAACATTTCAACTCTAACATCTCCATAAACAGACCTTTTCGCGCTTCATCCAACTGGGAGAAAACGCCAAAAAATTACGATGCCAAAAAGTTGAGCGTCTGCCGAAAAACTTCGGGTTCGGTTCGATCTTGCAACTGTGAACGAAAGCCAAAAACCGCAACGGTTGCCTGCCTTTCTACCAAAATTTGTTAAGAAACGGGCGGGCGGAAATTCCTGCAACAATTTATCATTTGGCGTGGCCGTATCTGTTAAAGATCATTTCTAACAAACACACGATAAATGCAGTCATAAACCTTAGTTTTAAAAAAATCCAGCCATGAAAAGCACAACCTCTGCCACCCTGAGAACAGCCACCATTGTTCTACTCATTCTCACCTTTTTCGGATGCAACGACAAGACCGCGGAACCTATTGACCCCGCGTTTGCCGGGTACATTTCGGCTTTTACCAGCGGTGTTGTCAGCAACAGCAGCACCATTCAGATACGGCTGGCCGAAACGCACCCGGATGCGAAAGTGAACACGCGCATTGAGAAGGAACTGTTCGATTTCAGTCCGAATGTGGAGGGCGAAGCCTACTGGATCGATAGCCACACCATTGAGTTCCGCCCGAAGGAAAGGTTGAAATCAGGCAAGGCGTACGATGTCGATTTCGACCTGTACAAACTGGTGGAAGTGCCAGAGAAACTTCGCACGCTGACCTTCCATATTCAGGTGATGAAGCAGTCGATGTCGGTAGGGTTTGATGGCATGGAGGCCTACGACAACGACCTGAAATGGCAGATGATGCGCGGCTATGTTTCCACCTACGATGTGGCGTTTGCCGAGAACGTGGAAGCATCGCTGGTGGCGTTGCAGAACGGCAAAGAACTGAAACTGAGCTGGGAGCATGAAGGTGGCGGTAAAATGCACCGTTTCATCATCGACAGCATCAGCCGCACGGAAGACCGCGGACAGGTGATCCTGCAATGGAACGGGAAAGAACTTGGGTTCGATGGTGCGGAAGAGCGCAGCTACGACATTCCGCCTTTGGGCGAATTCACCGTGCTGGATGTGAAGACCACTACGCAGCCCGAGCAGATGATCACCATTTTCTTCTCCGATCCGGTGAGCACGGACATTGACCTGAACGGCCTCATTTACCTGCGTCCGCAGTCGGATGTTCGGCTGGTGTTGGATGGCAATTCCGTGAAACTCTACCCCGAAAAGCGCCTGATGGGCGATGTGACCCTGATCGTGACGGACGGTGTGCGCAATTCGCTCAATTATCAGCTGATGAACCAGTACCAGCGGAATGTGAAATTCACCAGCATCAAACCTGCGGTGGAACTCATTGGCAAGGGCGTCATCTTGCCCAGTTCGGATGGATTGACGCTTCCGTTCAAGGCCGTGAACCTGAAAGCGGTGAATGTGCGAGTGCTCCGCATCTTTGAGAACAACATGGCGCAGTTCTTCCAGACAAACCAGTTTGATGGAACGCGCGAAATGAAGCGTGTGGCGCGGCCTGTTTTCAATGGCGAGGTGGAACTGACCTCCGAAAAACCCATCGATTACGGCAGCTGGAACAACTTCTCCATCGACCTTTCCAAACTCATCAATGCCGAGCCGGGCGCGCTGTACCGCGTGCAACTCAGCTTCAAGAAAGATCAATCGCTTTATCCGTGCGAAAGCACCGATGACCAAGAATTGGAAGAATGGAAAGATGCTGATTACGAGTCTGAATTCGACAATCCTTCCTACTGGGGTTACTGGGATGACGAGGATTACTACGATTATGACGAATACAACTACAAGGATCAGGACAACCCGTGCACGTCATCGTACTACATGCGCGGCAACCGTTTCCCCGCGCGAAACCTGTTGGCATCCGACATCGGCATTATTGCCAAAAGTGGGCGTGGAACCGACATGCTGGTGGCGGTCACCGACCTCCGCACCACCGATCCGCTCTCCAATGTTCAAGTAGAGATCTACAACTACCAGCAACAGTTGGTTGGAAACTCTACGACCGATGGCGATGGTTTTGTGAAGATCGACCTGAAGCGCAAGCCGTACCTGCTGGTGGCCAAAAAGGACGGTCAGCGCGGCTATTTGCGGTTGGATGATGGCTCCGCGCTCTCGCTGAGCATGTTCGACATTGGCGGGCAACGCAATCCGAAGGGCGTAAAAGGCTACATCTATGGCGAACGTGGCGTGTGGCGGCCAGGCGATTCGCTGTATCTCACCTTCATCCTTCAGGATCTGAACAAGTTGCTGCCGAAAGATCACCCCGTGGTGTTCGAACTCTACACTCCGCAACAGCAGCTTTTTGAGCGGAAAGTGCGCACCACTTCGGTCAATGGTTTCTACGATTTCCGCACGGCAACTGCGCAGGATGCTCCCACTGGAAACTGGTTGGTGAAGGTGAAAGTGGGCGGTTCGGAGTTCACCCGAACGGTTAAGATCGAGACCATCAAACCGAACCGATTGAAGATCAAACTGGATTTTGGCAGCGATGTACTGACCAATGCAGGCAAACCGAAGGGAACCATGGAAGTGAAATGGCTGCACGGGGCCATTGCCGATAATCTGAAGACCGATGTGGAAATGCATCTTTCCGAAGGCTCCACCAGCTTTAAAAAATACCCCGATTACGTGTTTGACGACCCTGCCAAGGATTTCGATGCTGAGGACAAAATCGTCTTCGATGGAAAACTGGACGCGGAGGGAAAAGCGACCATCCAGCCCGATATACAGGTAGGAAAGAACGCTCCCGGCATGCTCACGGCCAGCTTCAAAACGCGGGCGTTTGAGCAAGGTGGCGATTTCTCGGTCGATCGTTTCAGCATTCCCTATTCGCCCTATCGCGGGTATGTGGGCTTGAAGATTCCCGAAGGGAAAGGCTGGAACGGGGCGATGTATTCCAACGAGCCGAACCTGATTCCGATCATTACCGTGGATGAGTTCGGGAAACCGGTGGACCGCAAAGGCGTGAAGATCGAGGTGTTCGATGTGTACTGGCGTTGGTGGTGGGAACGTTCGGATGAGAACGATCTGGCGCGCTACGTGAGCAACTACAACCGCAGGCTCGACAAATCCGCCACCATCGATACGAAGGATGGCAAAGCCGTTTATGAACTCAATTTCGGGGAGCGCACCTACGGCCGGAAGTTCATCCGCGTAACCGACCCTGTGACCGGGCATAGCGCTGGGGCAACGTTCTACGTGACTTACAAAGGCTGGTGGAACGATGACAGCGGCAACTCGCCCGGAGCGGCCGAACTGCTCACATTCAGCACCGACAAAAAATCCTACGAAGTGGGTGAAACGGTCAAGGTCACGGTGCCGTCTTCCAAGCAAGGGCGCATCTTGGCCAGCATCGAATCGGGAAGCAATATTGTGGATGCTTTTTGGGTGGATCTGAAGAAAGGTGAGAACACATTCGATGTGAAAACCACCAAGGAAATGGCTCCGAACGTGTTCATTCACCTGTCGCTCATTCAGCCACACAAGAATGTGAAGAACGACCTGCCGATACGGCTTTACGGTGTGCAACCTGTGGCCATCGAAAACCCGCAGTCGCACCTCGACCCGATCATTTCCATGCCGAAAGAACTGGCCCCTGAAGCTCCATACGAAGTAAAAGTGAAGGAAGGAATGGGTCGGAAAATGACCTACACGCTGGCCGTGGTGGATGAAGGCTTGCTCGACCTCACGCGCTTCAGAACACCCGACCCATGGTCGCATTTCTACGCCAAGGAAGCGCTGAGCGTGAAAACGTGGGACATGTACCAGTACGTGATCGGGGCGTTCTCTGGCGAAATGGCCGGACTGCTGGCCTTGGGCGGTGATGAATACAACCGCAAGAACGGTGGTGCCAAGGCCAATCGCTTCAAGCCTGTAGTGCAATTCATCGGGCCGTTTGTGGTGGAAGCTGGCAAGGAGAATGTGCATCGCCTCAACATGGCCAACTATGTGGGTTCGGTCAGGGCAATGGTGGTTGCCGGACAGGATGGCGCGTACGGTTCGAGCGAGAAGGCCGTACCTGTGAAAAAGCCGCTGATGGTGCTGGCAACGGTTCCGCGCGTGGTGGGCCCGAACGAGAAAGTGGACATTCCTGTGACCGTTTTTGCGATGGATGAGAAGGTGAAGAATGTAACCGTTTCCATCGAGGCCAACGAGCTCTTCCACATCAATGGCGAGAACAGCAAAACCATGAAATTTGCGCGTGTGGGCGATGAGGTCGTGACCTTCAATCTCAGCGTAGCGGAAAAACTCGGCATCGGCAAACTCAAGGTCATCGCGAAAGCGGGTTCTGAACGTGCCGAATACGAAGTGGAGTTGGATGTGCGTACGCCCAATCCGCGCATCACGGATGTGAAAGATGCCATCATCGAACCTGGCCAGTCGTGGGATGTGGATTACCTCCCCGTTGGCATGGCGGGAACAAATAACGGAGTGGTCGAGGTGTCGAATATTCCTTCCATGAACTTGGAAAGCCGCTTGCAATACCTCGTGCGCTATCCGCACGGCTGTATCGAGCAGACCACCTCTTCGGTGTTCCCACAGCTTTTCCTCAGCAACCTGATGGATCTTTCGCCAGAACAAAAACAGGAGATAGAAAGCAACATCAAAGCAGGCATCAACCGTTTGCGCGGTTTCCAGATCTACTCGGGTGGACTTTCTTACTGGCCCGGAGAAATGGATGAGGCGAGCGATTGGGGCACGAATTACGCGGGGCATTTCATGCTGGAGGCCAAGGCGAAAGGCTACGATATGCCGCCCGGTTTCATCGACAATTGGGTGAAATTCCAGCAGCAGCGCGCCAACAGTTGGACCAACGATATGAGTGGCGAACACAACCATTATTATTCGACCAACCAGCTGATCCAAGCTTACCGATTGTACACGCTTGCCCTTGCGGGAAAACCCGCCTTGGGTGCCATGAACCGCATGCGCAGCATCAAGAACTTGGAAACGGCTGCCCGGTGGCGACTTGCCGCAGCCTACATGCTCATGGGCAAGAAGAGCATCGCGGAAGGGCTGGTTGCGGGGCACTCGACCGAGGTCGCATCTTACCGAGAACTCCATTATTCGTACGGAAGTAGCGAGCGCGACCGCGCCATGATTCTGGAAACGCTGACGTTGCTCGACCGACCAACGGATGCGAAAAAGATATTGGATGAACTGACCGACAAGCTTTCGTCAAACAGTTGGTACAGCACGCAGACCACGGCCTACTCGCTGCTTGCCATTTCCAAGTTTGTTGGAAGCGATGGCGTAGGCAATCCGTTGAAATTCAGCTACGCGCTGAACAATGGGAAACCCCGCTCTCGCGATGTGGTGGCGGCCATGTCGCAGGTCGGTCTGCCGATAGATGGAACGGAAGGCGGCCATTTCTCCATCACCAACAAGGGCAAATCGAAACTCTTCATCAAAATGGTGATGGATGGGATTCCTGCCGCTGGCGACATGACCAACGCAGAACGCGACCTGCTGATGAAGGTGCGTTACACCGATCTCGACTTCAAGGACATCGACCCATCGCGGTTAGAGCAGGGAACGGATCTGATCGCAGAGGTGACCATCACGCATCCGGGCATGCGGGGCAACTACAATGAACTGGCGCTCACGCAGATTTTCCCTTCGGGATGGGAGATCCGCAACCTGCGCATGGAGGAAGGCGAGAACACCAAGATGGCCGACACGCCCGAGTATCAGGACATACGTGATGACCGTGTGTACTCCTACTTCGACCTTCGGAAGAATGAATCGAAAACGTTCCGCGTACTGCTGAATGCGACCTATCTGGGCGAGTTTTACCTGCCAACCGTTTCCTGCGAAGCGATGTATGACAACGAGATACATGCACACAAAGCAGGCAAATGGGTGAAGGTGGTGGAGGCCGGTGGCGCAACTTCTCAGGCGAAATAGCGGTGTCATGAGAATCCTCCGCCTCGATTGTTCCACAGGTTTTCCGCACTTGACGGCAACGCTTGGGCTTGGCACAAAGACCCCCTCGTCCGCCTCAGGCGGACACTCCCCCTTTCAAGGGGGAGAGCTGGTGGGTTGTAGCAAGGCTGGTTCGGAGAAGCTGCTCCCCTCCTGGAAAGGAGGGGTTGGGGGAGGTCGGTTTTCTGAATACTCACCATGAAAAAGCTGCCTTCAAATAGAAGGAAATGGGTTTGGGGAGGCATCCTCCTGAGTCTTGGCATCCGGTTCGCAGTTTGCCTCCCCGACCCGCTTTTCACCGACCCGACCAGTACCATTTTGGAAGACCGGAACGGACGATTGCTGGCAGGAAGAATTGCCGCGGATGGCCAATGGCGGTTCCCCCCGGCCGACAGCCTTCCCGACAAATTCGTGCAGTCCATCCGCTATTTTGAGGATGAGTATTTCTACCAGCATCCTGGGTTCAATCCCGTTTCCTTCGGTCGTGCGATGAAGCAGAACATCACGGCCAAGCGCGTAGTGAGCGGTGGCAGCACGCTTACCATGCAGACCATCCGCCTTTCGCGGAAAGGACAATCGCGAAGCGTGCTGGAGAAACTCATTGAGGTGATCTACGCCATGCGTTTGGAGGTTCGTTGCACGAAGGATGATATCCTGAAACTCTATGCTTCCAACGCGCCTTTCGGTGGCAATGTGGTGGGGTTGGATGCGGCCGCTTGGCGCTACTACGGCCGCAGTCCGCATCAGCTTTCGTGGGGCGAGATGACCGTGCTGGCCGTGCTTCCCAACGCGCCCTCATTGGTTTATCCGGGCAAGAACAGCAACCGATTGAGACAGAAACGCGATCGGCTGTTGAACAAGCTCCGAGACAAGGGTGTGATCGATGCCGAAACCTGCGAACTGGCCAAGGAAGAACCGTTGCCGGGAAGTCCGCATTCCATCCCGAACATCACGCCTCACCTACTTGACCGCGTGATCAGAGAAGGGCATCGTGGAGAGCGTATTCAGACCACAATAAAAATGGCATTGCAGCACAACGTCAACCGAATTGTGGATGATTACCATGCAGCCCTCAGCCAGAATGAAGTACACAACGCGGCCGTGCTGGTGCTGAACGTGAAAACAGGCCAGGTGATGGCGTACACAGGCAACACCAATTGCCCCGATGAAGGTTCCGGTCGTGCGGTGGATGTGATCACAGCCCCGCGAAGTACGGGCAGCATCCTCAAACCATTCCTCTACACCTTCATGTTGCAGGATGGCGCACTGCTTCCCAACCAATTGATACCCGATATTCCAACGCAGATTGCGGGTTACGCGCCCAAGAATTTTGATAAGACGTACGATGGAGCTGTTCCTGCGGGCGAAGCGTTGGCGCGTTCGCTCAACATTCCTGCCGTGCGTATGCTGCGCGAATACGGCCTCGAACAGTTCTACGCGCAACTGAAAAAGCTGCGGTTCTCCACCATCAACCGATCTGCGGACCACTACGGACTTTCCATCATTCTTGGCGGAGCCGAAGCCACCCTCTGGGACCTCGGAACGGCCTACATGAACATAGCGCGGACGCTGAACAAGCAGGAAACGCTGCTGCACCCCAACTTCATCCGAAGCGACTCGCTGGAGAAGACCCCCAACGGTGAGGAGCTTTTCGACCCGGCCGCGCTGTGGTGGACGGTGGAAGCGATGTCCACGCTCAATCGGCCCATGCAGGAAACGGGCTGGCAGGAGTTCGGTTCATCACAGAAAGTGGCTTGGAAAACAGGCACGAGTTTCGGGCATCGCGATGCGTGGGCCATTGGCATCACACCCGAACATCTGGTGGCCGTTTGGGTAGGAAATGCGGATGGCGAAGGCCGCCCCGGACTGACGGGATTGAACGTGGCCGCGCCTCTGATGTTCCGTGTTTTCAAACACCTGCCGCATGATGATTGGTTCGAGGAGCCGCAGCTGCACATGACGGCTGTGAACACGTGCAAACAATCGGGGTTTCTGGCAACGGCCAATTGCCCGGAACAGGTTGGGCTGCACGTGCCCGACAATGCCACACGGGCCGGATCGTGTCCGTATCATCAACTCGTGCATCTCGACAGTACGCAGCATTATCGTGTGGCGAGCAGTTGCTATGCGGTGAGTGATATGACCAATGTGCCTTGGTTTGTGCTTCCGCCCATCCAAGAATGGTACTACAGGCGTAAGAACCCGACCTACCGGCCGCTGCCGCCCTATCGTAAGGATTGCCTATCGGATGCCATCAGCAACATGGCCGTCATCTACCCGAAAAACGGCTCCGGGATCTTCATTCCCCGAAACCTGAACGGAAGCTGGGAAAAGGTGGTGTTTGAAATCGCGCACCGCCAACCGGAAACGCTCGTTTACTGGCATTTGGACAACCAATTTGTCGGCACCACGCAGTTCGAACACAACTTGGAAGTAAGTGCCTCGGCCGGCAACCACATCATGACCGTAGTGGACGAAAAGGGCGAAACCGTCAGTTGGCGGTTTGAGGCGTTGGAGAAATAAGGGAAATGAAGGTGGGTGAAGGGGTTATATTTGATGGATGAGGTCGATGACAATACTGAGCGCCATTCTGGTTGTTGTATCCAGCACCAACTTATTTGGTCAAGAAAGTTCTCAATATGACGAAATTCTTTTCTCGGTTACGGGAGATACAATTTTAAAAAGTGGCGGTGCATGTCCCGACTCAAGTGGAACGTTGATTACAATGTGGAACATCATCAGTCGTTCAGCAAATACGGATTCTCTTATTACACTTTCTTATTGGGATTATCCATCTAAAAATCAGTATTCCGGCTTCGATTCCATTTCAAAAGACACCATCATTAAATATCGACTTGAAAATACTGGACGAAGGATAAACCCCAATGACTTTCCAGACTTTAGAATTGTAATGAGCGAAACCAAAACCAATCGAGGAAAAAAGTACAAGTATGACGGCACAACACGCTTAAAACGATGCACCGTTGATTTTTGCGTCTACTATAAAGACAAGTTATTACTGAAAATTGATGATTGGCAAACCATGTATTATTCAGAAAACGATGAAAAGATACAAACCGAGGAAGTCGTTGAGTTATTTGGCTGGAAAATGACTGGTCAAGAGAGGTATCTGATTACAATCGGCTATTATCAATCGAAAATAAAGTGGAATAGCAGTTCAACAAGACATTATTGGCAAGTACGAATTATCTAAAGCGCCAAGGAAACTTAACGTCCAGCAAATACAACCACAGTCCTTCGTTCAAGCCGTCTGTCTTTCCGAGTGTGCGAGGAATCTAAGTATTCAGTAAGAGGCTTCGTTCCTCAGCATGACACATGAGATAAATTGAATTATCTTTCTGAATGAAATCCCCTATTCTCACCCTTTTCCTCTTGCTGACCTTTCTTTTCGGCTCCGCACAAACAAGAACCATCCACGTTTTTGTCGCGCTTTGCGACAATGCCAATCAGGGCATTGTTCCTGTTCCGGCCAGTTTGGGAAACGGGCAAGACCCTAAGAACAATCTTTATTGGGGAGCTGCATTTGGGGTGAAGTCGTTCTTCAAGAACAAGGCACCCGAATGGGAATTCGTAAAAACGCTGGAAACAGGAAGTCCTCGTGTTTTGGAGCGTGTGCTTTTCAAGCATAAAGAGAAAGACGTTTTTCTCTTGGCGGATGCTTACGATGGCAAGTTCATCAGCACCTGTATCTACCAATTTCTGGTTGCGTCAAATGGCCAGAATCCTGTGGAAATTTCAATGGAAAATCGCACGCTGAAATTCGGAGGGGCAAGTGGTCTTTTGGCTTACATAGGTCACGATGGCCTGATGGAATTTCGGCTCAATCCGAAGTTCAACCAAGTGGAAAAACCGAAAGATGTGATCATTCTGGCCTGCCATAGCAAGCATTTCTTCCTGGATCACATCAAAAACAGCGGAGCAAACCCGATCCTTTGGACCACCCACCTCATGGCACCAGAAGCATACACACTCAGATCGGCCATAGATGGGTGGCTGAATGGAGAAACGGGAACGCAGATAGATGAGCGTGCTGCACAGACCTACAATCAATACCAGAAGTGCGGTATCAAAGGTGCCCGCAATCTATTCACCACCGGGTTCTAAGTTCTATCAAAACCAGCTGATTCCCCAAATCGGTATACCGGCTACGATCTGATCTGATGGTGAGTTTATATTTGCTCGCATGTTGGTCTTCCTACTCAGCGCACTCAGCTTTCTACCTCACGGTGACCTGAGCATCCGCATCGCAGAAAAGACCGAAGCCATTCGGGTGGAACCGGAGAACGGCCTGCTGTACATGCAGCGTGGCGAGCTCTATTTTCAGCACGAACAGCCCGATAGCGCGTTGATCGATTACCGCTCCGCGCTGAAAAACGGCCTTGACACTTCGTTGATCCATGTGCTGATGGCCGAAGCATTTCTAGCAAATGGAAATAATGAAGCAGGTTTGCGGTCGATTGAGGAATTTGTTGCACTGGAACCTACCAACCTCAAAGGCATCCACACGCGTGGTAAGCTGTTGGAAGCTTCGGGTAAATTGAACGAGGCCATCACAGACTTTGAATACGTTTTGGAGAAGTCAAACAACCCGCGACCGCAGGATTTTGTGCATCTCTCTAACCTTTACCTGAAAGCCGATACCAACGATGTGGAACACGCCATCGGCACGCTGAAGGAAGGCATCGGCAGGTTGGGCAACATCATCTCGTTGCAGATGAAGATCTACAATCTGGAAAAGGACCACCGCCACTTTGCGGCCGCCCACCAACTGCTGGATGAGATGATGGAACCGCTCTCGCGCAAGGAGCGGCTGCTGGTAGAGAAAGCCGAGCTCTTTCTCTTGGAGCAGAAGGCCGTGGAAGCCGCACAGACCTTGGTGGATGCCGAGAATGCCATTGCCACACTTCCGCCCCGCTTCCAAAACCTTGGCGCCACCACCAAACTGAAACAACACATTGAAGAACTGAAACAGCAACTATGAGAATTCTGAACCTTTTCGCCTGTCTTATCCTCTCACTCAACCTGCTGGCGCAGGATGTCCACATCATCCGCGGTCCGTATTTGCAGAGCGGTTTTACCGATAAGGTGACCGTTTGCCTCCGTACGGACAATGAAGCGCAACCGACCGTTTTCTATGGAAGCGACCGCGCGGCATTGACCGATTCTGCCAAGGCATCCAAGGCGGGAACAGACCTCGAAATTGACATTACAGGACTACAGCCCAACGCAAAATACTACTACGAGATACGTGTGGATGGAAACGTGCTTCTACCTGCCAGCGATGACCTTTTCTTCCGCACGCACCCTACTTCTACCGAAGGTATGACCGTGCGCGGTTGGGTGCTTGGCGATTGCGGCACCGCCAATGATGACCAGCGTGCCGTGCGCGATGCGTACTACAACTACATCGGGTCGGAACCCACGGACATGATGCTGTTTTTGGGCGACAACGCCTACCACCGTGGCACGGACAAGGAATATCAGGGCGCGCTGTTTGAGGACATGTACGAGAACCGTTTGAAAAACACCATCGCGTGGTCGTGCATCGGCAACCACGATGGGTATTCGGCCAAGTCAGAAACGCAATCGGGGCCGTATTACGACATCTTCCACTTCCCTACCAAGGCCGAGTGTGGCGGCACGCCTTCAGGCACCGAAGCGTACTATTCGTTCGATTACGGAGATGTGCACTTCATCTCGCTGGACTCGCACCAGTCCGACCGTTCCGTTGGTGGCGCCATGTACACCTGGGCCGAGAACGACCTTGCCAACACTTCCGCCAAGTGGCTCATCGTGTTCTGGCATCATCCGGCCTACTCCATGGGTTCGCACAACTCCGACAAGGAAAAGAGGTTGGTGGAAATGCGCCAGAACTTCGTTCCGCTGATGGAGAAATATGGGGTGGATGTGATCTTCTCGGGCCACAGCCACAGCTACGAGCGTTCGTACATGCTGCACGGCCATTATGGCGATTCCGATTCCTTCGACAAGGAGAAGATGACCGTATCGAACGGTAGCGGAAACGGCCACGAGGATGGCGATGGTGCGTACCAGAAAACACCCGACCTGGAAGGCAAAGGCATGGTCTATCTCACGGCCGGTTCATCGGGCAAGACCTCCGGTTTCGAGAAGGAACTGCACGAAGCGATGCTGTTCTCGCTGAATGAACTCGGCTCCTGCGCCTTCGAAATCAAGGACAACCGCTTCGACCTGAAATTCATTGACAACAACGGCAAGGTGGAGGATTATTTTACGATTGTGAAGTGAGGCTGGGTTTGATGGTTATGGTGGGTTAAATACTTTAGGGGGATTGTTGATGGAATTGAAATGACCGTTAAAGCGTACGTGTTGGCACCAGTTGTGATTCTTGCTTCATGCGGGAAATACAGTTCTGTTTCGATAAAGGATTTCAGTGAAGGAAAAGATGTAAAGGTTAGTCTGGATGTATCAAATGCTGACACTTCGCTTACATGTGTCGTGTTTCAGACTGACATAAGTGAAAAAGTAATTTGTGTTCCGAGGGACTCGCTATCAAATGCGGAAACTTTGGTGTTCGGTTATGACGGCAAAGGGGAAAGTGTTTTTATTGTTTCAGGCGTTTTCAATGACGACACAATTAGCAACGAATACTATGCTGAGGGTGGGTACAAGTTCAACCTTGCTCTTTCCAACAAATCGATTATTGCTCAATAAACCCGCCCCTAACCCCCTCCCAAGGAAGGGAATTAGGCCAGCATTCAACACGTTAGGGCATTTGTGCCAACTTCCTTGCATGCAGCTCCCATAATCGTCAGATTGATGTTATTTATCCAGTTATATTTGGAGAGACCTATACATTTGTTTGAAACAACCACTTTACATCAACCAATTACGATCATGAAAAACACATTGACCTTCTTTGTTCTCCTTTTGACAATGGCCGGACTGAACTCCTGTTCTTCCACAAAAGGAACCGGAATGACGAACATGGTGGCCACCATGCAGGTGGATGAACCCATTCCGGGTGTATGCGACAATTCGAGAGTATATGCCATCCTACCGATAAAAGGCAATGGACAGGTGGATGCAAAGCCGCAACTTACCGAACCCGAGATCGAAGCAAAGCTGAATGAAGAGGTGGCCTTTCTAAAGCAGAACACGGGGTACAAGGACAAAGGAATGGTAGGTCTCATCATCAATTGCAAGGGCGAAATGGTCCGTTGCCAAATAGACAACAAGACCAAAAGCCCCGAACTGGACGATCAGATAGTGGCTGTATTTGCCACATTGCAAAACTGGAAAGCCGGAAGCATCAACGGGCAGGCGGTTGATACATCGGTCCTCTACAGTTTCGAGATAAAGGATGGTAAAATAACCCTCTGACCGAAGAGGTGAAATAGGCCAATATGGAATGCTTTAGTAGGGATTATGATAACACCTTTGAACAATCAGTCGGGTCCAATCAAATCATCCATTTTGGGAGCTTTCATTTTTGGAATTGTGGGAGGCGTATTCATTAATGGATCCATAACAAATTCCTGCGAATACCACGAGCCATTAAGTCGACAACTTACTTTACCGCTCAGTCTGTTTTACCGTATGTCAAGTGGACACCTGGAGGTAATACATTGGACAAATTGGACAGGTTGGATTCTCGTTGGCGCATTATTCGGATTTCTTGTTTACAAAGCTTTTGCAGGCAAAACAAGAAACCCCACCTCAAACCTTCTCAAGAAGGGGAAATAAGCCAGCATTGAATACCTTAGGGGAGTTGTTGCATCAACCCAAATGGACAGGGCCAAGAGAAAAGAAATAATGCATCAGGTGATGGATCTTGATAAGCTGATCAGGTCTTGGGAGCTGTATGGTTGGACGCCACGGGGAGAGTTTCAAGACCTTAGTAGTAAACTGATCGGACACCTGTACAGAGGAAGTGATGAAGAAAAACTTTCGAGGGTTCTGTACAGTGAACTGGTAACGAACTATGGGTTGGATATGACGGAGTTTGATGCGAATGAATTGATGAAAGAATTAATGAACTGGTGGAATGAACAATCCCACCTACCACACCAAGCCTACCCAAGTGCCTAACCCCAGCTTAGTTTCGCCTTCGGCAGAGAGACCCCTACGCTAAGTTGTGACTGATCTTCACAACCGATTACAATAGTGCCAATAACCATGCTATGGCAATATTCTGCTGGAAATTGAACGGATAGATGGTTGATGAGAGAGCGTTGATAAGATCTGTTCGGAAACTGAGCGCACTTGCTTCCACACGAGTGACCCCTCCGGAACACTTGCACGGGCGATGGGGATTAAAAAGGCTTTTATCAAAGGAAGGGTCAGTCAGCCCACGTAAATATCCGAATTTGGAACGCCTATTTATCATTGCGTCCACTTAAAATGTGACATTGTTTAATCAGCCTGCCTTAATGTATTATAAGAGGGTTATATCATCGAATAGATATGTCATTCAGTAAAATGAATATGTCAATTGGGCAAATCAGTATGTCATTTAGTCAAATCAATGGGTCGTTTTGGCAAATGGACAGCCGCTCTCACCCCTACAAACACGGGCCCGGCCGCTGCAATGGCTTGCGTGTGGGGTTTTTTAATGTTGGAGCACCGAAAAGCGAACGGTTGGGATAACTTTGGGGAAATCGGGCTAAAGCAACTTGAGCTGTTTTAGCCATTAGTTGTGCAACATTTGAAAACGACCACTTTCTGACATGTCGAAAGCGATTGACTTTTTCCGTAATCTTTTCACAATTGACCGCAAAAAGGCGCAACTTGAAATGGTCGTTGACAACCTCAAGTCAATTGTAAATCGACACTCGCTCGAAAGTCTTCAAAGGGTTGAAATTGTATACCGAAATCACGACTTGACAAGCCCAATACTTGAAAGCATTGAAACGTTCGTCAACCAGTTTACGGACCTAAATGGAAAAGCAACTTTCCGACAAGGCGACCATTTACAAGTAAGAAAAGTCGTCTGGTCTAATTATCCAACTACATATCAGATTACAGCAATAGATGTCACTTATGACCGACATGAGTATCAGTTTGAAATTACAGGTTCAAAACCACCTTGGTCACCTGAACATACCGACAAAGCGACAGACCCATTTGGAAACTTTCAATCTATTGTGGAATACGACCGTGGGGAAGTATTCATTTTTGACAACAACTATGCGGTAATTGGACGGGAACATCTTACCGACAGGCAAATCAAACAGATTTCGAAGAAGTGAAAAAGAAATGAAAAACGTTGCATAACACCCGTAACTGATGCGCAACCCCCTTACGCGTCAGAATACGATCACAAATGAGTCCGCCTAAGGCGGATTTTTTGTTGGCAACACCTTTTCGGTTTCTCAGAAAATGGGGGCCGGACAGGGGCTTAAAATGGCCCATA
>WGMW01000013.1 GCA_016124845.1 Flavobacteriales bacterium | reverse complement strand
TCTTCTTGCCTTGCATCTACCGAAGGTCGGACCGACCGCGCAAAAAGTCAAGATCATGGAAAACTGAGTTTTCAACAGGTATATTTGGGTTGTGCAACGGGCACAATGCCTAAAAGTATTGCGTGGGACGGTACGTCAGTCAGTCTCAGTTTCGTTCTGCACCGTTCCCGTATCTCGAAAACTCAGTAGTTTCAAAACGCAATACTTTTAGGCGCACCGTTGGGTCACTCCGCACGATCTCTTTCCTTTCGGTCTTTTAGTTGCCCCTTAAATCCTACCTTACGGCCATGACAAAAGACACGAAACTGGCCGTCCTTATCGATGGCGACAACATACCAAGCAAATACATCAAGGAAATGATGGAGGAGATCACCAAATACGGAACGCCCACCATCAAACGCATCTATGGCGATTGGACAAACCCGCGCGTGAGCAAATGGAAGGAGGTGCTGCTGGAAACGGCCATTACGCCCATACAGCAGTACAGCTACACTTCGGGTAAGAACGCTACCGACAGCGCCATGATCATTGATGCCATGGACATTCTCTACTCCGACAAAGTGGACGGGTTCTGCCTCGTATCGTCCGACAGCGATTTTACCAAACTGGCCACCCGCCTGCGCGAGGCAGGCATGCAGGTGTACGGCATTGGCGAAAAGAAGACCCCTAACCCTTTTATTGTGGCCTGCGACAAGTTCATCTACTTGGAGATACTCGACTCGGAAGAGGAAAAAGGAGAAAAGGGAAAAAGGGAAAAACGACAGGTGGATAAGATCACTCCGAACGTAATGCGCCTGCTCAAGAACTCGGTGGCCGATGCGGCCGATGAGGACGGCTGGGCATTTATGGGCGATGTGGGCAAACTCATCCTGAAGAAGCAACCCAACTTTGATAGCCGCAACTTCGGTTTCGACAAGCTCACACCGCTTTTCGGTTCCCTCAGCAAGCAGTTCGAAATTGATGCCCGTGTGCAGGCGGGCGGCAAGTTCAAGGTCATTTACGTGCGGAATCGGTGATATTCAACTCTTACAAAGGGGTTTTCAATTCCGCTTGGCGCATAGCGAAAAGAACGTGGTCACCCAACGCTTTATCTTTAACCAAACCGTTGCATATTAGAACCGCTTAACTATCCGAAAATGTTTACCGAACAACAAGTCAAATTGGCTCACAGCAAAGTAAGGTCGGGAGCAGATTTCCCTGCCTATATCAAAGAGATCAAGGCATTGGGCGTTACTCATTATGAAACCTACGTGGCGGATGGTCACATTGACTGTCACGGAGGTGACTCGCATACCGTAACAACCCCTGCCAAATATGATCCGATGGTCATTTCAGACACGGTAAAGGCTGACGTGTTCAAAGCGGAGTTGAAGGCACACCAACTTGGGAGAACGGATTTTCTGACCTTCATTAAAATGTGTGCAACCACGGGTATTGAAAAATGGAAAATCTCCATGGACCGAATGACCTGCACCTACTTTGACAAGCGTGGAAATGAAGTTCTGGTGGAAGAGATTCCGCAATGAAACCCCATGCTTCTTTATGGTGGGCAGGTCGGTTTCAGCAACCTCAAAAGCAACCCAACGCATTATCTTTAACGGAAACCGCTATGAGCCACTTGACAAAAACTAACGGTCTTCGGAAGGACGGCAAGCCAAAACGAATCATTCAGATCGTGCTTCTTCTGGGAACGGCCATCTCATTGTTCTTTGTCCCATGGGTCATAGTAAAAGCATGGCTATTACCACTTCCCGAAACACTTCAAGAACAAGCAGATGAGGCCGTTGCATACGGGTTCGAGGGAATTGTTGTTTATGTGGATAAGAACGGGGAGCCACCAGCATTTTATACAGCAGGTTGGCACGACCGGATGAATAAAATACCTGCCAAGAAGGACGCTTATTTCAAGATCGGAAGCATTGGCAAACTGTATGATGCCGTGGCCATTGCCAAATTGGTAGGCGATGGTCGCCTCGATCTGAACAAGACACTTGCTGATTATTTACCTGAACTGGCAGGCAGAATTGAAAATGCAGAGAAGATCACGCTGAAAATGCTGGTGCAGCATCGGAGCGGAATACCAAATTATACCGATACTCGGAACTATTGGGCGCACCCGAAAGAAACCGCAGAAGAGAACCTCCAATTGATTCTT
Source organism: Flavobacteriales bacterium (assembly GCA_016124845.1). Taxonomy (NCBI): domain Bacteria; kingdom Pseudomonadati; phylum Bacteroidota; class Flavobacteriia; order Flavobacteriales; species Flavobacteriales bacterium. Next base: position 154,213 of record WGMW01000013.1, on the reverse strand, counting down.
GACCAACCTGCCAATTTCGAACCTGACAAGGACTATGAATATTGCAACACGAACTATCTGCTGCTGAACAGGATCATGGACCGCTCGCTCGGCTACGCGAATTTTCAATTCATCCAAGAGCGTGTTTTAACGCCACTCAAACTGAACAACACTTTTACCTCGATCAATGATGTAGACATTGAAGATGTAATGAGTGGTTTTCATAAAGGACATGATGCCGACCTGAAAACGGATGACATTGGAATGATAGCCACGGCCGAAGACGTTGGCATCTTTCTGCGGGCTTTGAACAATGGCAACTTGCTTACAGAGAAGGAACAGAAGATCTATTCATCCATCTATAAGTATGAACACGCTGGCTGGGTACCAGGCTACCAGAGTTTCGCAACGTACAATGCGGATCTGGATGCGATAATTGTGACATTTTACAGCACAACAGACCCTGATCTTATTCTGTGGAATTTGGCAGAGATCATAAACGGTCGGTTTGCAAAGATCATACGCAAGGAAAGTACATGATCGGATGGCCATGGTCGGTAGGGAAAATTGGTGAAGACCGAAACAGAGCCACCGGTGATCAAAGAAAATTTTGGATCAATTTCCGACATCAGCTCTTCGAACATCCGACCGTGACTGTTGTTGTAACTTTTCGTCTAAGGTAATTGCTATGAAACTGACACCGGAAGAACTGGAAGCGCAGGGTTATAGGTTGGTTGACAGGCTCAACCATCAAGAAATAGTGCCGTTCGTTCAAAAAGGTCTGAAACTGAAAAACCGCTATAGCCGAGCATATGTGCTTCTCAACCTGCTCATTATCGCGGTCATTGGCCTACAACTGTTCCTTGCATGGATGAGCGGAACGGTTCTCATTTCGGATGCGCTTACATGGACCTCCTATGGTGTTGCAATGGCCTTTGGGCTGATCCCGTTGCACGAGTACATTCATGTTCTGGCCTACCGATACGTTGGTGCTGAACACACAAGCTATGACGCCAACCTTCGTAAATTCTACTTCATGGCCATTGCCGATCGGTTTGTTGCCGATTTTCGATCGTTCCGGGTTGTTGCGCTGGCCCCGTTCGTGGTGATCACAGTTTCACTCCTCATCGCTTATTTTCTGGTCTCGGGCCTATGGCAGTTCTCGGTCCTTGCGATTCTGCTGACGCACACCGCGTGCTGTTCTGGTGATTTCGGCCTATTGGCTTACATGTGTTCCAATAGATACAGAGATATGGTAACGTACGATGATAAGGAGAACCAGACCTCATACTTCTACGCCAAGTAATTACATCAGACCCCTTGCACTATTTGGCTTCGTAGATGTGTATTTGTTTTGCAATGCCAGCGTCAGCGCCATTACCTCCCAACGTAATTCAGAAAAAGAACCTTCGGTTGATGGTTCCTGTTGAAAATGGTCGATCGGTCAGATCGAATGTCATAACATGTGCTGGATGGAAACAGTAGCTTTGGCCAACCGAAGCAACCATGTTCCGCCATCAAGGTAAAAGCAGAACCCAAAAACACAACCTCCAGATTGCCATTGTGCTTTCGTTTGTGGCAGGAACTGTGAACGTGACGGGCTTCCTCGCCATCGGGCAGCTGACCACCAACGTTACGGGACATTTTGCGCTGTTCATCAACGACCTTTCCAACTTCCAGTTTTGGAAAGGCACGGTCTATTTCCTCTACATCTTTGCGTTTCTGCTCGGGTCGTTCGTGGCCGGTTTGCTGATAGAGACTTTCAGGGAAAACCAGAAGCTGAACGTGTTTGCACTGCCTACTGTCATTGAGTCCATTCTTCTGACAAGCGTGGCGCTGCTTGGGTACTGGAAAGGACTGTTGCATCCCGACCTTATTGCCTGTCTGCTGCTTTTTGCCATGGGACTTCAAAACGCGTATGTCACCAAAATATCCAATGCCATTGTTCGGACCACGCACCTTACGGGACTCTTTACCGACCTCGGCATCGAACTTTCGCAACTGTTCTTCCCAAGCTCGCACCCGAATCGTCTTCATCTGAAAACCACTATCAAGTTGCGCATCTATATCATTGCATTCTTCTTTATCGGGGGGCTGGTAGGTGGTTTTTTCTATTCGCGTTTGGGCTGGCAAACGAACACGCTGCTGCTGGCCGCGTTCATCCTCATTGCCAGCCTGTTCTATGACGACCTCCGCTATCAGTTCATCCTACAAAAACGGAAATTGGGAAGGCGCAAGCATGCAGCCTAACGTTCCAAGTATCGCTTCAGGTCCTCCAGCTGTCTTTTCAGTTTCTCCCGAAAGGTGCTTTGCTTCAACCAAAGCAAAAACCTGAAAGGAAACACTCCTTTAAGATTCTGAATAACGGTGATATGCGTATCTCCTTCCGTGGTGCGCGATACCGACCATAAGGTTGATACTTTGCGCAGGTAGAAAGGCAATCCTTCGTTGGTTCGGTACGAGAGCATGCGCTGCATCGCATCATACGCACTCAATATCTCCTCCACCCTTCCGGAGCCCGTTTCCAAGACTCGGCCTGCGTAGGTCAAGTTCAGCAGTTTGGTCTTGCCGACCATGTGCGAACGCTCCACGTCACTTCGCCACAGATGTACTTCGCAGAACCTGTTGGCCAACAGATCCCATACCTCATCAAGTGGTTTTGAAATCTCTATTGCTCCCCGTATCTCCATCATCGACCTTTATTGAAGTTTACGCGAACACGTTGCAAAAGGTCGTGTCGCTGGTCGAAAACGTGGTTTTATCGACCGAATGCAAACTTTCCGTTAAGAACCTTCAGCGCGATGCGCGATTAATTGACACGATTGTAACTTGCGTGTCCTAAGAGAGCATTATGAGAAGTAGAAGAGATTTCATCCGCACTACGGGTTTTATCGGAATTGGCTTTGTAGGCCTGAAATTGTATGCCTGCGGTAATCGGGCCACAACGGGCGAAGCAGCGGCAGAGGCTGTGAGCGGCTATGGTCCGCTTGTGGCAGATCCGAACGGTGTACTCGACCTCCCGGAAGGCTTCAAATACAAGATCATTTCAAGACAGGGTCAGCCGATGGTAGACGGATTGGTCGTTCCCGGTAAACAGGACGGCATGGGAACGTTCACTTCCGAAGACGGAAAGGTGATCATTGTGCAGAACCATGAGATGGTGGCCACCGACAAGGAACTGGGAGCATTCGGCCCAGAGAATGCGAACCTGAATGCCATCCCGAAAGAAGACTTTTACGATTACGCCAAAGGCGAATTCCCAGGATTGGGAGGAACAACCACCATTGTTTTCAATGAAGACACGCAAGAGGTGGAGAAGGAATTCCTGAGCTTGGCAGGAACATTCCGCAACTGCGCGGGAGGCGTAATGCCCTGGGGCAGCTGGATCAGTTGCGAAGAGGATGTGACCAAGATCGGAGACTTTGACGATAACGTGGAAAAGGAACATGGATACATTTTCGAGGTTCCAGCATCCACCGAACCGATGCGCGTTGCACCGAAACCCATCAAAGAAGCAGGAAGATTCAACCATGAGGCTGTGGCATATGACCCGAAGGCCGGAATGCTTTACATGACCGAAGACCGCTCGGACGGCCTTCTTTACCGCTTTATACCCAACACGAAAGATGACCTTCATTCTGGAGGAAAATTACAGGCACTGGCGGTGAAAGGCGAAGCAAAACTCGACACCCGCAACTGGCCAGAATCGAACGGTCCGGACATTCTTACCAACATCCCAATGGCGGTGGAATGGATCGATCTTGATAATGTGGAAGCTCCCGAAGATGACCTCCGCATACGTGGCCACGAAGCGGGTGCCGCACTTTTCGCCCGTGGCGAAGGCATGTGGTACGACAACGGAGAGATCTACTTTGCCTGCACCAACGGTGGCGACCTGATGAAAGGACAGGTCTTTAAACTGACCCCGGAGGCCGATGGCGGCAGTTTGGAACTGTTTATCGAGCCGAACGATGTGGACATTATGAAGTACTGCGACAACCTGACCATTGCGCCTTGGGGCGATGTAATGCTCTGCGAGGATGACACTGATGCCTACCTGCGTGGGGTCAGTCCCAAAGGCGAGATATTTACATTCGCACATTCGGTAAAACCTGTGGGTGAGTTCACAGGAATCTGTTTCTCGCCATCAGGGAAAACCATGTTTGTGAACTTGCAACATGAAGGTCTCACCTTTGCCATAACGGGGCCTTGGAAAGGCGAGGCCTAACGGCATGAATCGGATCATTTCCGTTCTCATACTTCTTGCTTTTTCATTCGCGGCCCATGCCCAGTACATCACGCACGGACCTGTAATTGGTGCTCTGACCGATAGTTCGGCACGCATGTACCTGCGAACCACGGTTCCTGATGCCATCATAACGCTGCATGTGGCGCACGATACAAGTTACCAGCCCGTGCAGGTCTATTTGGGTCGCCCGGAAGTGGAAAAGGACAGTTCGGTGATTCTGACCTTGGACCGCCTCAGTCCCAACACGAAATACTTCTACCGCATTTTCGTGGGGCAGGAACTGGATACGATCAACGGCTGGTTCCGCACATTCCCAACCGAAGGAAAGAAAGGAGAATACACGTTTGTCACAGGCTCTTGCCAGGAAACCGAGAACATGAAGGTGTTTGACGTGATCCCGCTGCACGACCCATATTTCCTCATGCACACAGGCGATTACACTTATCCCGATTATCAGATAGCACCTGATTATTCCTCCACGTGGGACGGCATGACCTACAGCTACCGCAGGCGCTACGATGAGAAGGAGATGAAATACATGCTCCGCACCGTTCCCATCGACTACGTATATGATGATAATGACTACGTGGGCGGAAGCGGTGGCCGTTACTGCAAGAACGACTGGCACGCACACAAGGAACACGGCCGCGTGATCAATGAAATGGTGGCACCAGAATTCCCAGCATTCTGGCGCAGAAACACCATCAAAGGGTACGATGAGCTGTTTCCGCATTATCCGCTGCCCGATACCAGCGAGGGCATCTTCCATTCCTTCAAATTCGGGAATGCAGAGTTTTTTGTCATCGACCGCAACAGCGCCAAGGACCGACCGAACAAGGATGGATTTGTGTTTGACGAGAAGAAAAAGAAATGGCGCTGGAATCCACCCGAAGGCTACGCACTTTTTGGCAAGAAGCAGATGGATTGGCTGAAGCAGCAGATCAAAGCATCAAATGCGGATTGGAAGTTCATTGTAAGCGGTGTCCCGCTGAACGGGGCGTGCGAGAAATTGATCCGTGCGGGAGTGAAAATTCAGAACATGAGCATGAAAGGTTTCTATGGCTTTCACATGGCGTGGGGCTTCAGTCAGTACTGGGCAGGCTTTCCCGAAGAGCGGTACGATTTCATGCAGTTTCTGGAAGACAATGACATCAAGGACGTGATCGTGATCAGCGGCGACACGCATCATAACGTGATGGACGATGGCAAGAACGCGGGATTACCAGAATTGAACGCCAGCGGCATGAGCGTTACAAGCACCGAGCTGGCCTACTACCTGAAACTCATCGGCACATTCACTTTCCAGTACCGCATGAAGAACATCTGGAACCAAGGCGGAAACGGCCTTGGCAACAAGAACCTGAAGAATGCCTTCGGCAAAGTTCGCATTGTGAATGATGAGTACGTGGAACTGAGCATCATTGACGAGGACAATGAAGTAATCAGCAGCTTCCGCGTGCCGCACTCATCTAAAAAGTAGCGGTCAGCTGTAGCACGAAATTCCGAAGCGGCTCCGGTTTGCTCGGCCGGAATGAATAGATGTGATTGCCAACGTTGTTGATGATGAACGCCACTTTCAGCTTTTCAAAAAGCTGGTAAGATGCACGAACGTTCGCTACAAAATCGCCCTTTTCGTGAGCCTTGTTGTAACGGGCCATCGCCCCGAATTCGCCTGAAATAAAGTCAACTGCCGTTGTCTCTGTCAGCGGAATGTTCTCCGGATAGCTGCCATAAATGATGGTCACACCGGTGGAGAATTTCTTGTAATCGAGCTGAATGTCTCCCTTCACCAAATGTCTCGGACGCAGCTTCAACAATCTTTGAGTTGCAGCTTCGTCTGGCTGTAGCCGATGACCCATGTTCTTGAAAAACTCACCCAGATAATCTCCCGCGCTGTAGTTTTTGGCAGAATCAAGATTGACCGGATAATTGTACGTGTATCCTATCAGGGCCGTAACGCCAATAGGCCCGATAGAACCTCGGCTGGCAAACCCTACCTCGTACCCGGTAACCAATGCGTTACTCACATTCTGCGGGTAAAGCCCAATGAGATAACTTGAAGGAAGACCCACAAAAAGATCGGGCCGCGTTCCTTGACTGACAAACCCGTATTGTACCAGATTCTTGTACTGCTGATAGAAGTATGCAAAATCAATGTAAGCCTTCCACTTGCTGACGGCCAATAACTGTTTTACTCCCAATTCCGCACTCATCCCCTTTTCCGCAACCAATGTCGGGTTTGGAATGACCCTGACCTGCGGGTTCAGGTCGTCACTCACGTAGCGTTCGGCAATGGTCGGTATACGGTATGACTGACCCCATGATGCACGAACGAAGGTTCCGGCACCGAACCGATAATTGAGTCCCGTACGGAAAACCGGAGATCCCGTTTCCGTGTAATCACCAACCCCGATTATCTCGTACCGCACCCCTGCTACGGCACTCAAACGCTCGGTTTTGAATTCGCCTTGGGCGTAAACAGCTCCTGAGTACGAAACCCGAAGGCCCGGATAGAGGTTGCTGGAAGAAAGCCCCATCGTGAACGGCAACCCCGATGTAATGGACCATTTCTTCCACAGTTTCTGAAACTGGTACTTCACCATCAACTGGTTGGAAATGGCGTGTGGTGTTGTTGCCGGATTCTTTGAAATGCGCATGATGTACATGTAACGCGCAATGATGGCGTGCTTGAACCCTTTCTCATTCTGGTAATGAAAATGGGGGTCGATATTGGCCCTGAAATAGCGGTCATAGCTTGGAATTGCGGACCTCAGAGCGCCCTCGTTCGGATTAGCAGACAAGAAGAATCGACCAGAATGCTCAAACACGAAGTTCCCGTTGATGCCGTAGTTCAATCCGGGTACACGCTTGTTGTGGATTCTTGTCTTGAAATTGAGTCCGCCACGAAGCTGATCCGCGTAGCTCAGATAACTGCGGTCGTGCAGAAAAACTCCACCCAACACGAAATCCACGTTCTTGATCTTCCGTTCATGGTTGAAATTCATGCCTGCCGCACCTCTCACATTGCCGCCATCCCACCACTTCAAGGTGTCTTTCGGGTAATGGATGATCGTATCCACCATCACCCCGGCCGAATCTACCTTTTTGGTGTATGTCTCATTGCTGTACAGGTCTGGCGGATTATCGTAGATGCTATTGTAAACCGTGACCTTGGTCTTCGGTTTTTCGCTCTTTGGCCAGGCCGTGATCACATTCACCACTCCGTTAAGGGCAGAGCTTCCGTAAACCACACTTGAGGCTCCTTTGATCACCTCGATCTGTTCCACATTCTGCATCGGTACCTGCCGCATCTGCGGTTCGCCCAGATCCGCGCTCATCAATGAGATACCGTCCTGCAAAACGGCCGTCCGCGTTCCTACACCATACGACCAACTGCTTCCGCCACGGATACTCACCTGACTGTCCTGGATAGTGACGCCAGGCGTTTTATTAATGGCCTGCCCAAGGTCGGTCGCGTTCGTATTCTGCACCAGTTCTGCACTTACCACTTCCATCGAAACGGTCTCTTCAGCAATGCTTTTCTTATACTGACTGGCAGACACCACCACGATGTCCAACTGCTCCGATTTGAGTTCCAGTTTCACATTCTTGGTCACGGGCGCACCCGAACTGAGATCGATCTCCTTCACTTTCGGCTCATAGCCGATGAATGAATATGTAACCTTATGAATTCCCTTGGGAAGTTTGAGGCTGTACTTTCCATCAAGGTCGGTTGTAACGCCCTTCCCTTCAGATGTTACCACGCTGACCCCGACCAACGCATCGCCAGACTCAGCATCTGTCAGCACTCCCGAAAGGGTGACATCTTGAGCGTTGGCGGTAAAATATAGAAGGAGAAGAAGTGTGAGGTTGAATAGAGTTTTGGTCATACGCTTCTTGTGAAGCGGATAAAAATAAGAAAGAGTGCCATCTTTGAACCACAAACAAATTGAATGAAACGGCTGTATTTCTTGGGGTTTGTTTTCGGGACGACCATTTTCCGACCCATTTTGGCGCAACCGCTACCGGATGGCAAAGAAACCTTGGCCGTGGAATCCGAAACATTCGAAGTTTCAATTCCTGAGCAGGAAAACCTGAGCGGAGGTCATTTGCAAGGAATACAATATCGAAACGGCATGGTGGTCGTTTCTGGAAGTTCAAGCCAATTTGGGTATCTGGCGGTTCTGCAAAAACTGGGAGACGGTTTTCGCTTTATCGGGCTCAGACGACTGGCCCAAAAACCGTTCAACCACGCGGGTGGTTTTCAAATTGATGGCAACTGGCTTGCTGTAGGCGTGGAAGACCCCAGCAAGAAACGCGAGTCCATCATCCAGCTGATCGATGTCTCTTCCTTCGAGAAAATATCCAACCCGCCTGTTTACTCGCTAAAGCGGAAAGGAGAACCCAAACGCAGCACGGCAGGTGCGGTAGCGTTGCTGAAACGGAAAGACCACTTTCTGCTGGCGGTAGGCAGTTGGGATTGCATGACCATCGATCTCTATGTCTCAAACGGTTTGGATCCGTATGCCGAAGGATTCGGCTTTACGCTTTGGACAAGTTGGGACAATCGCGAAGCCATCCGTAAGGAATGGACAGACAAAGACTTTGGCAGCTACCAGAATCTACAGCTTACCGAAGACGCAACGGGCCTGTACATTACAGGACTTTGCCGCACCAAAAGCGGAGTTGACCGTGCAGACGTCTTTAAACTGGATTCCGATTCCGACCCGTATCATCTTCTTACCAAAGTGGCTTCGTATTCGGTGCAATGCAGCGGAGATGTCACCTTCAGAAATGGTGCTGGACTGACCTCTTACAATGGAAAACCCGCGATCATTGCGGTGGGTCACAAACCCACACCGAAACTGAACTTTCAGATTTTTCCGATAAAACAACCATAACGGATTGTTACCTTTAAAGTATGAATGCCTCAGATTTGAAAATTGACCTGTTGAGACGGATTGACCAACTGAATGATTCCGAACTGGATAAGCTCTATGGAGAGTTGATAAATGTGCTGAATGGTCATTCAGACACATCACACTGGAACACACTTTCCGAAGCTCAACAAAAAGGAATTACAGATGCCCTAAGGTCAATTGATAGCGGGAAAAGTATGGTACATGAGGATGTGATGGCCAAATACAGAAAACGATATTCTGGTGAATAGACGTGTTCTGTGGTCTCCTGAAGCAGAGAACGATCTTTCAGACATTCTCGAGTATCTCGAAAAGAATTGGTCGTTAACGGTTGTGAACCGATTCTTAGACCTGCTGGATGAAACAATTCTGCGATTATCTGATTCTCCCAAGTTGTTTCCTCTTGTTGAAGCTGACAGGCAAGTAATACGGTGCGTACTCACAAAACACAACAGTATTTACTATCGTTTCAAAGAGGAACAACTGCACATCCTCCGAATTTATGACACGCGTCAAGACCCAGAAAATCTTCGATTCAGGATCTCAACAGACTCGGATTGAACCTTCTCGATTATCCGCCTAAAGACTATTAAGCAGCGCGCGGAACCAATGTCCGTCTCCGTCCTCCAGTTTTTTGATGCGCATTTTGGTGATGTCCAACTCCAGCTGCAATTCTGCCCGTTCGCGCACTTCCCACAGAATATCATCGGTCACTTTACCCTCGTACTCTTTTGTTGAAATGCGACTACCGAATGCGTAGTACTGCTTTTCTGGGCGTGGAATGAACGTTGGACCGATGCCGCGTGCCAACGGGAAAACCGTTTCGCCATCCTTTAGGTATTTCTCGGCAATGCCTTTTTCGCGCAGCCAATCCCCGAACTTGGTGTCCATGATCTCGTCCCCGTCCATCATAATGTCAAACGCATCTTCCTGCCCTACCTGCGCCACGGTAACGATGTCGTAGCCGTTTTCAATGGCCATACGCGCAAATCCTGTGCGCTTTTTCCAGGTCAGCTTGTACTTCTCTCCTTTCCGCTTGCAGGTTTCGCGGCCTCCGCCCGGATATACCATAATGTGCTCGCCATGCTGCATCATCTCTGTGCAGTTTTCGCGCGTGCCGCGCACAAAACCGAGCTTGGGAGCAAGATCGCGCCAAACGGGCATCATGTAATGGAGGTTGTCTACCAATGAGCGGCAGAAAATCCCTTTCTTGATATACAGCTCAGCTGCCCAAAGTGTGCCATCCAACGCACCGAGAACGGAGTGGTTGGTCACATAAAGCGCAGGCTTGTTCTTATCCACGTTCTCCATTCCAAAGAACTGCGGCTCGAAATATGCGCGGCCAAGTGCCGTCATTTTCTCTACAAATTCTACCGAAGGTGGTGTGAAATCGGGAGTGTAATCTCCAAGTTGGGTTAGGGTTGTATCGCTCATGCCGCAAAGATACGACCCAGAAAAAGTCTTCTAATAAGTGATAGTTACGGTTGTGGTATCAAATGCTTGCACAAATGCTGTTTCCGCAATCTGATGCACGCCACCGTTCTCGTCCACATACGTGCCATTTACCGAGATCTGCTGCTCGCCATACACCTCACAAATGAACGTGGTATCAACCGAAGCTCCCTGCAAAATGGTGTTGGAAGAAGGACAGCATTCGGTGCATTCGTCCGTATTCGCATCCACGGCAAAAGTGGCCGTTTGCGATAAATTCTGGTTGAGCAAGTGCGTGGAAACCCACGCCTTCGGTTCTACATCGAATGTTGCAGAATACGCGGTGCTGAACGGAACATTGTTCGGGTTGATGTCGAAGTTCTGGCTGAAGTGATTCGGGTGCGTCACCACAACACGGAATGAGTAATAGACATCCTTCGGCACTTCCAAGTAAAACCGTCCGCTGGCATCGGTCGTTGCGGAGCCTACGGTCTCATAGGTCGGGTTGAAACCTCCTCCGCTCACCTTTTGCACTTTCATCACGATGGAAGCGCCCTCAACGGCCGCATCGACCTTCTGATCGTAGATCGTGCAATCGAACATGTACACATCAGACTTCTTGGTGCAGCCCGAAATAAGCAGGACAAAAAGGAAAACCGCGTACGCTCTCATGACCCGCCAAAATAGATCTTTCCGTGAATATCTGTTTGTGAGACGCCCGAAATTCGGAACAGGTAAATGCCGCTTCTCCAACCCGATGGTTGAAGGATGAAATCGTTTCCAGTAGTGGTCTGTGTGTGCAGTTCGCTCCCCGAATAATCGAACACACGAAGAACGGCCGTGTTGTGGTTATCGTTGCTGAAAAGGATGCGGTGCGTTCCATTCTGGTGGTCGGAAAGCAGGAGGAAATCATCATTTCCGAAATCCTCAAAGAACACCGTTACCGTATCGGTAAAGCCTTGGTCGCCCAACTGCAGCTTGTAATGGTTGTAAGCATTCGGAACAGGTACCGAATCGAAGAACGCATACGCTTCGTTTGAAATAGTGCTGCCGCAGATGCCCGGAATGTGGTCGATCTGCTCAAACACAAGATCATCACCCGCCCTAAAGATCTGTGTTCCATTGCATTGCTCTCCGCCTTTTATCACCCATCGCAATTCAATGCCGTTCGGTTGCCTGAACGCATCGAACGAATTCAGAATCGGGTGCTGCGCGAAACTGGCAACCGCGAGAATGGAAAACATGGAAATGAAAATTGACCGTTTCATCATTTCGAACCACCAAGATAACTACGCTTGAATTGAGATGTTGTAGCGAAGCTTACAATTAGGCTCAAGTTCATACGTTTGCAGGCAATGAAAGTCGGAAGGGTTGAAATACCGAAAGTGGAAGATGTTTCGATGGCCGTGGTGCGCGAAACCGATGGTGCCGATCCCGAATGGGGCGTGTACCTGATCAACCACAAGAACGTGGAACTGAAGAACATCATCGTAGCATCAAAAGGCTACGGGATTCTGAACGAGGAGCATGTAAAAACATCCACGCTGCGCCATTTTTTCGAAACGTTAGCCGCCAACTCCTTCACGAAAGTGGAAAAGATCATGCCCGATGTGTTCGGATTGAATAACGAGTACATGCTTTCGTTCTACATCGATAAGACGATCTACGACCGCAAATACATTTTTGTACCCGATAGCATTGTGAACGAGAACCTGATTCAGATACCTTTGATTGACCGACCAGGAATTCTTATTAAATAGTTAATGGTTATTCAGTTATTTGTTATTGGTCAGTCCACCAACTCCGACCCAATAACCAGTAATCAATAACCGTTCTACGAAACCGAAATGCTACTCGACCTCGACCTTTCCAAAATCCTGTTTCTGGACATTGAAACTGTCCCGCAACTGGCGGATTACGGCCAATTGGATGAGGAAACCGCTGCACTTTGGAACGACAAGGCGGCCAAACTTTCCAAGGACGAACAAACAGGTGAAGAACTCTACGAGCGTGCTGGAATCTATGCCGAGTTCGGAAAGATCATCTGCATTTCAGTAGGCATGTTCCATCTGCGCGAAGGCGGAAAGCGGGAGTTCCGACTGCATTCATTTTATGGCGATGATGAGAAATTGCTTCTGAGGGAATTCGCAGACATGCTGAACAGCCATTTCAACCGCGCAGACAATCTGCTTTGCGCGCACAACGGCAAAGAATTCGACTTTCCGTACATCGCAAGACGCATGGTCATCAATCGTATTCCGATTCCGAAAATCCTGAACACCGTTGGCCGCAAACCGTGGGAAGTACAACACATCGACACCATGGAACTTTGGAAGTTCGGAGATTGGAAAAGCTATACTTCGCTGAAGCTGCTGACGCACGTACTTGGCATTCCAACTCCCAAAACCGACATTGAAGGAAAAGACGTAGCCCGCGTTTATTACGAGGAAAACGACCTCGACCGCATTGAGCGTTACTGCAAACGTGATACCTTGGCGGTGGCGCAGTTGCTGCTGCGTTTCAGAGGAGAAGAGATCCTGAACGAAGACCAGATCGTAGAAGCATGAAAAGGACATTTGATTTTCTTGATTCTGTGTTGACCTCCCCCAGCCCCTCCTTTTCAGGAGGGGAGCTTCGCAAGAAATGGACGGTCAATGGAAGAAGCCCTTTCATTCTCTTGCTCCTGCTTTTTTTATTGATGTTCTCGTGCGGTTCAAAAACCGATGAGCTCACACCGATCATCGGACCGGAGAAAGCGCAGTTCCGCGGCAATTCCATTGGTGATAAATACGAGAACGTGCTGAAAAATGCGCAGCGCGATAATGCCGTTCCAAGCGATGAAGGCGTGTTGACCTGCGAGTTCAAGGTCGATGATTCGGACCTGATGGTACGCTACGAGTTCGATCAGCAGGAACTTTATGCTATTCAGGCAGATATTTTCTTTGCCGACACGGCCACGCTGAACAGCTTTGAGAAGAACCTGGTGGAGCGCTACAACAAACAGTTTGGGGAAGTGGAGATCGATGGCGGTTTCCTCGTTTGGAAACAACGCCAATCTGGAACGGAAGTGGAGTACGCCTTGGCCGATGAAAGCATCGAATTCGGCCAGCCCAAACTCTCCCTCACAATCTATAATTTTGACTGAGCATGTCTGAGAGAAAATTACTGGAGATAAAGAACCTCGTTACTGAGTTCAGCACCGAGGGAAATGTTTTGAAAGCCGTGAACGATGTGAGCTTCACCGTCAACCGCGGAGAAACCATTGGAATTGTGGGCGAATCGGGTTCGGGAAAGTCGGTAACGTCTTTGTCGGTGATGCGGCTCATCCCCAATCCGCCTGGGCGAATTGCCAGCGGTGAGATTCTGTTTCACAAGAACGAAGGCGCACCGATCGATCTTACCAAAGTGAGCGAGAAGGAAATGCGGTCCATCCGTGGAAACGACATCGCGATGATCTTTCAGGAACCGATGACCTCGTTGAATCCTGTTTTCACCTGCGGTGATCAGGTGATGGAAGCCATTCTGCTCCATCAGAAACTGAGCAAAAAAGAAGCGAAGGAAAAGACCATCGCGCTTTTCAAGGAAGTGCAACTTCCTCGGCCGGAGGCCATTTTCGACCAGTATCCGCACCAAATTTCGGGTGGACAGAAGCAGCGCGTAATGATTGCGATGGCGATGAGCTGCAATCCGAGTATTCTGATTGCGGATGAGCCAACCACGGCTTTGGATGTGACGGTGCAGCAGACCATTCTCGACCTGATGCTGAAACTTCAGCGTCAGCACGACATGGGAATCATGTTCATTACGCACGACCTTGGCGTGATCGCTGAGCTGGCCGACAAAGTGGTGGTGATGTACAAGGGCAAGATCGTGGAGCAAGGGCCTGTGCTGGAGATTTTCAGCAATCCCCAGCATCCGTACACGAAAGGGCTTTTGGCCTGTCGCCCACCATTGGACGTGCGCTTAAAGCGTCTTCCGATCGTTTCGGACTTTATGAAAGTGGATGACGCGGGCCACATTGAAGAGATCGAGCAAAGCGTGACCGAGGCCACGCAGAAGGAAATACAGACCGATGATGAGCGCAAGAAAACGCATGAGGACATGTATGCCAAAGAGCCTGTGCTTCGCATCAAGAACCTTAAAACGTACTTCCCGCTCAAGAAGAATTTCTTCGGAAAAGTGACCGAAGAAGTGAAAGCCGTGGACGATGTAACGTTCGATGTGTTCCCAGGCGAAACGCTTGGATTGGTGGGCGAATCGGGTTGCGGAAAAACCACGCTGGGCAGAACGGTTCTTCGGTTGGTTGACCCGACCGATGGCGAAGTGATCTTCAAAGGAAAGCCTTTGCATTCCATGACCACGGACGAACTGCGTGACATCCGCAAAGACATTCAGATCATTTTTCAGGATCCGTATTCTTCCTTGAATCCGCGCATTACCGTTGGAGATGCCATCATGGAACCCATGATCGTGCATAAACTTTACGCCAACGACAAGGAACGAAAAGAGAAGGTGATGGAATTGTTGGAACGCGTGAACCTTCTTCCCGAGCATTTCTACCGTTATCCGCATGAATTCTCTGGCGGTCAGCGGCAGCGTATCTGTATTGCGCGTGCGCTGGCGTTGCGACCTCAGTTCATCATTTGCGATGAATCGGTTTCGGCCTTGGATGTTTCCGTACAGGCGCAGGTTCTGAACTTGCTGAACGAGTTAAAACGCGACTTCGATTTTACGTACATCTTCATCTCGCACGACCTTTCGGTGGTGAAATTCATGAGCGACCGAATGGTGGTAATGAACAAAGGCGTGGTGGAAGAAATGGGCGATGCCGATCAGATCTATTCCAACCCGCAGACGGAGTACACCAAGAAGCTGATCGCGGCCATCCCGAAGGGAAGATTGGAGGACATTGAAGAGTCGATCAAGGAGAAACAATCTTGGCGCGAAAGCGTTACGGCCTAAAGTGTCTTGTACACATCTTTCCGTTAAAATCTTCATGCGTTTTTAATAATGCTGCCATTGCTGCGTTATAATTTCGCACCATCAAACACGAACAAAAACAATGAAACAGATAGCATTTATTGCACTTTCCACTTTACTGCTCAGTAGCTGTGTATCCATGAAAAAGCACACGAAGCTGAGCGAGGAGTACACGGGGTTGAAGAGCATGTATGAGAAGAATTCGAACGACCTGAGCCGCGCATTGCGCGAAGTCGTTTCGTTGAAAAAACAGGTGGAGCGCGACAGCATCGAGCTTGCCAGACTTCGCAATCAGAACGACCGTTTGGTAAGCAACATGGGCGAAATGGCCACGCTCTCGAAGAAAGAGGCGGAGAACATGGAACGATCGCTGGAAAAGATCAACGAGCGCGACCTGCAGATCAAGCGTCTTCAGGATGCCATCGACCGAAAGGATTCCGTGACATTTGCCTTGGTAACGAGCATCAAAGGTGCCATTGGCAACTTGGATGATGAGGACATTCAAATTCAAGTGGATAAAGGGGCTGTTTTCGTTTCCATCTCCGACAAATTCCTATTCAAAAGTGGCAGCTACAACCTGAACAGCAAGGCGATGGATGTGATCGGTAAAGTGGCCAAGATCCTGGAAGCGAAACCTGATTTTGAGGTGATGATCGAAGGACACACCGACAACGTTTCGTACCGCAAGGGCGAACTGCTCGACAACTGGGATCTGAGCACCAAGCGCGCCACCTCCATTGTACGTGTGCTTCAGGAGGATTTCAAGATCGATCCGGCCCGTATGACAGCCGCTGGCCGTTCGGAGTATGTTCCTGTAAGCGAGAACGACACGCCTGAAGGCCGCGCTGCCAACCGCAGAACACGCATCATCATCCTTCCGAAACTCGATCAGTTCTACGGAATGATCGAGGAAGGTCTGCAGAATGCGGAGTAACCTTTTAAAGCATATTGAAACGAAGAGCGGGGTCGAAAGCCCCGCTTTTTTATTTGTGCCACCTTCAACAAAAACCCAACCTTCTGGTTTCGATTGAATGCAGACCTTTGCGGCCGCTTTTACCATTCGATGACCAAACGACTTTCCTACCTGCTTGCCTTCATCAAGTTCACGCACATCATGGATTTCATGATCATGATGCCACTTGGGCCGCAGTTGGAGCGCATTTGGGATATTTCCCCGAAGGAATTCGGCATTCTTGTTTCGGCCTACACGTTCAGTGCGGGTATTGTGGGATTGCTCGGTTCGTTCTTCATGGACCGTTTTGACCGCAAACGTTCGCTGGTTTTTCTTTACACGGGTTTCCTTATCGGAACGTCTGCCTGCGCACTTTCCAACTCGTACGAAATGCTGCTGTTGGCACGTTGCGTGACAGGTGCCTTCGGTGGTCTGTTGGGTGCCAATGTGCTTTCCATTGTTGGCGACCTGACACCCATTGAAAAGCGTTCGGAAACCATGGGAATCATCATGGCGGCATTTTCTGCTGCTTCAGTATTCGGTGTTCCGTTCGGGCTGTTTCTTGCCACACGGTTCGGTTGGCAAACGCCTTTCATGTTCCTCGCCATTATCGGGCTGCCCATTCTCATCCTCAATGTGCTGATGGTTCCGAACGTGAACCAACATCTTGCGAATGGAACGGAGAAACCGTTGAAGATCCTAAAAGACATGTTCTCGGATGGAAATCAGCTATTTGCGCATCTGTTCATTGTATTGCTGATGCTGGGTCAGTTCAGCGTCATCACGTTCATTGCGCCTTACATGGTGTCGAATGTCGGCTTTTCTGAAAGCCAGCTCATGTTCATTTACTTGGCCGGTGGAACGTGCACCTTCTTCTCATCTCCGATATTCGGCAGGTATGCCGACCGTTTCGGGCAACTGAAATTCTTTGTGGTGGTAACGTTGCTTTCACTCATCCCTATTTGGGTGATCACACATCTTACCGCTATGGCATTGCCTGCGGTTCTGGTCATCACAAGCATCATGTTCATTCTTATTTCGGGAAGAATTATCCCAGCGATGACGATGATCACTTCTTCCGTGAAATCGGGCAGACGAGGCGGTTTTATGAGTGCCAACACGGCCATTCAGCAAATAGGCGCGGGAACAGCGAGTTTCCTTGCGGGAAGTATTGTGATGAAAAACGCTTCGGGCACGTACGACAACTACGAACTGGTAGGTTATTTGGCCATTGCGGCTTCGTTGGTGGCCATTCTTGTTGCCACACGCCTCAAAGCGGTTTCCTGATCAAGCGTACCGCTGATCGATGGCAAATTTCTTGGGATGCTTTGGCGCGATGTCCTTGTAAAATGCCATGATGTTGCGCAGATCCGCATCCATATCTCCCGAAGGGTGAATGATCGGTCCGACACCTGCATGTTTGCGCTTGTAATCCAAATAACCCAACGCAATGGGAACACCTGCTCCAACCGCTACGTGATAGAATCCCGTTTTCCACTCCGTGCGTAGCGATCGCGTTCCTTCGGGAGTGACCATCATGGCCAATGTCTGATGTTCTTTGAAGAGATCGATCATGGCCTCGGTCATGCTTTTTCTGGGTTCTCCCGCCTTCTTCGGACTTCTATCAATTCCCAATCCGCCCATGGCTTTTACAAGCCAACCGAACGGAGGCCGCAGCCACTCCTTTTTGATGGTGAACCGAAGCGGAATTCCCATGAGGTAGAACGCAGCGCGGGCATGCACCAGATCCCAATTGCTGGTGTGTGGTGCGGCAATGATCACGCAGCGCTGCACATCGGCAGGAATGTCCTTGTCCATGGTCCAACCGCTGAAGAAAAAGATGAGTTTTGAAATGAGCGTTCCCATGCGGCCAAATGTAAGAACCGCATGGCATGACTCATTGACTCAGACCGTACCTGAATTTCAATATCTGATAACGTTTATCGGAGATGCATCGGTTTCCCGATCATTCATCATCTGAACCATATAATAGCCCTCGGCCACGTTCACCATGTTGATGGTATAAGGAGTTTGGGCATATCGCTTTTGGAAAACAACACGACCAGATAGGTCTACGATGCGAACCTGTGCATCGGACTTGGCAAACTTGCCCGTTTCAATGGTAAACATGCCATTGTTCGGGTTCGGATACATGCGGAATGAGCCACTGACCGAGTTGTCGATAACGGTGGTCAGGCACGGATCCTCATTGCCGTTGCAGATCACAAACTCCGTAGAATCCTCATTCAGACAGAAGTCGAGTTGGCAGAAGGTCTCATTACCCGAATTTGCCAAAATCTCATAGGTAGATGTCACAGGTACTCCAGGAACATTGACGTATAACGTGTAGGTTGTATCGCTGTTGGGTACAAAACCAAATGTATAAGTTCCGTCATTGGCTGTTGTCTGACGGCCAGATGCCTGTCCTGGAGGTGTCTTTTCCACCACCACATCGATCAGCGGAATCGGATCCTCGGTCTGGGTCTTTCCTGTTGAGTTGTGCCACAATGTGCCTTGAAGCGTATTGGTGCCATTGAAGTTCATCGGATCCAAGAGAGGGACATCCTTTGTGAGATTCATTCCGCACACATTATCAAACACCGTTGCCAAGCTCCATTTATGACCTTCGGGATAAAAGCCTGATGCAACACCCGTGTAATTGACGCCCGGCTTGGCCATGATGATGAATGGAAGCAGGTTTTCTATCAGCCCGAAATCGTAGTTGCCAAATGCATCCGTTGTTGTTGAGCTGATCACAGTCCAAACACCCGGACTCTGACCATGATGATATTGGAACACTTCGCAGTTCATACATGGATTGCTTCCCACGGTGACATTTCCCTGCAAAAAGCTCGGTGTGGAACGGATATAGATGGAATCTTCGGCCGCGCAGCCATGCGCATCCAGAACCGTAACGTTATACATTCGGTCGAGACTGTTCATGGTCGGGTTGAACTCCATCATCGATGCATTTACCACATTGATGTCTGAAGAGGTTCCCCAGTCGGCAATGTAGCCTCCCACTCCACCAAGCAATGTCAGCCCTATGTCCGTTATCCCGTCATCAGGGCAAAGGTCTATCGTGTCAGCAAGTGTAATCACAGCCGTTAAAAGTTCTGGGTCTGGAATAGTTATCGGTCCGCTCAAAAGACTGGTACACCCGAATCCATCGGTTACCGCAGCATTGTAATCGCCCGCACAAAGGTTGGAGGCCATTGTGTCAGGGCTCCCGACCACATCCCACACAACCGAGTAAAACGATGAATTGTCTGATAGAATTTGAAAAGTAAGGCCACCGTCACACCCGCCATGGCAACCGATGCTATCAATGACCACTTCATACTGAGGATTGCCGAGTACCACCACCGTCTTCGTAACGGTCAGCGAACCGCACAGCGTTGATGTTACGGTCAGTTCGAGCGAAAACACGCCCTCTTCCGAATACGCATGCGATGTCTGGTTGGATAGCAGCGCGTTAAGTTCTGTATTACCATCTCCGAAATTCCAATCTCGACCGGAAAGCACTCCATCAAGCACCGATGCATCTTCAAGGTCCAATGACTGGCCAACACAGACAAATACGGTATCATTCTCTTCCTGCTGCGATCCAGTAACGTTCAGAACACCCGAACACAGAAGAGGCAGATTCTCGGCCCATCCGTTCAGTTGGAAAAAAAATAAAAAAGTGCTTAAAAGCGTAAAGGTTTTTAACGTCATAATTATTCGGCTCTGGAGGTCAGTATGACATGGAATGGTTTCCTTGCCGTCTAATGTTCTTCACTACGCGGTCAATCCGATAAAGTTGTCTTTCAAACTGGAAAATTTCGACAAACTGCACATCCTGGTGCCAGGCAACAGAATATTGTAACTGATGAATGGAACTTGCAGTATGAAAAGCCATCGTTAAATGACCGTGGGAAGCCTAAAATTACTGTCAAAGCAAGTTGTTCCATTGCTTATTGCCCTCGTTTTTCAGGGTTGGCATGCCTGTGCTCAGATGTATGATTTTCAAAACTTCACGGTGGAAGAGGGTCTTTCGCAGTCTCAGATTCTGTGCCTTTTCCAAACAAGCACGGGTGAGCTTTGGATGGGTACGAACCAAGGGGGCATCAACAGGTATAATGGAACCTCTTTCAGTTATTTGACCACTGAGGACGGACTTTCTGACAATGTCGTTTTTGCCATCAATCAAGACAATGATGGTCGGATATTAGTGGGTACAAACAACGGACTCGATCTACTTGTAGGCAACCGCATAGACATATTGAACGTGCAGCAAGGACTTCCACATAAAGGTGTTGTTAGCATCTTGGTCGATCGGAATGAGAACATCTGGCTGGGAACAGGGAAAGGCGTAGCCCAACTCGTGGGCGATTCCATCATTCTTTTCAAAGAAGATTCAATTCTTTCGAATTCAACGGTGCTGAACATCCGCGAAGGGACGGACGGCTCCATTTGGTTCTGTACGGTACAGAACGGCCTGTTCAAATGGAACGGAGAGTCCATGGTCAATATAAGTGCGTCCAATGGCCTCAATCACAATTACGTGTATGATGTAATGCCTTTGGGTAAATATGATGCTTGGATATTTGGTTACAGAGGACTGTTCAAGCTCGAAAACAAAAAGGTCAGCATGATTGACCTGCCTTCAGACGTGGATGACAACACCATTGTTTACGGGTATCAGCGCGATCGGGCCGGGAACATCTGGGTCGGAACATCGACAGGGGTATTGAAATACAGAAGTGGAAAATGGACCAGTCACCTTACCATTCAGAACGGGTTGGTGGATGACAACATCTGGAAAATTCTACAAGACCGCGAAGGGAACATGTGGTTCGGTTCAAAGTCCATCGGAGTCTCCAAACTTAGCAGCGAACGTTTCCGATTGTTCGGAGAGGAAGATGGGCTTCCACAGAAAACGGTCAATGCCGTGATGCGTGATATGGACGGACGTTTTTGGTTGGGAACACAGGCCGGTTTGGCAATTTGGGATGGTGATGCCCGAGATACGGTTAAAGAATCTGGCGGACTGAGCTCCGAGGTTGTCACCGATATCGCTGCAGACGACTCTGGCACCATCTACATTGCCACAAACTTTGGCCTTACCATCTATAAGGATGGTCGCTTCACCAAGGTGGTTTCTGATGATCATGACCTGAATGACATCCGAGATGTTTTCGTGGATGGGGAAACCATTTGGCTGGGCACCAAACGTGGTGTTGCCAAGTTGAATGATGACCAGTTGATACGACCCGAGAACGCATCTGAATTCGACCACTATGTGTTTGATGCCGTTCGGAAAGAAAATGACATTTGGTTTGCATACGAAGATGGTCTGTTACGATTTGATGGTCATTCCTTCATACAGCTAACCCAAAAGGATGGTTTTTTTGATGGCAGGTGCAGGAGTGTACTGCTCGGTAAAGACGGAACCCTGTGGTTCGGGACCAACGATGGCGTTTACAAGTATGAAGGAACCAAATGTAGTTCCTACGGAGTGAAGGACGGTCTTATCGGGGATGCGGTCTATTCGCTTGCGTTCGGAAAAGACCATAGCTTATGGGTGGGTCAGGCAAAGGGGCTGTCCCGTCTCATTTTCGATGGTGATTCCCTTCAAGATGTCATCCGATACGGAAAGGATCAGGGATTTATGGGATTGGAATGCCGAACGAATTCGTTCTGGTTGGAGGAAGACGGCCGATTGTGGATAGGAACAACCTACGGCCTTGTTGAGTACAGCCCGGAAGAAGACAAGGGCGAGTACTTTAAACCGTTGACACGGCTTACGGGAATTCGGCTTTTCGGTCGATCGGTAGATTGGCTGCTTTTTGCCGACTCTGTGACAAACGAGGGTGTTCCAATATCGCTCGAGCTTCCGTACGACAAGAACGACCTTACGTTTGAATTCTCTGGTGTCAGTCTCACCTCCCCTGCCTCCATCAACTACAGTTTCATGCTTGAAGGAAAAGATACAGATTGGTCTCGGATAACCAACATCAACGAAGTGTCTTACACCAACCTCGATCCTGGGAGATATACATTCAAGGTGCGCGCAGGGTTTGGAGATGACCTTTCAGAAAACGAACCGATAGTATTCCATTTTACTATAAGGCCACCGTTCTATCAAAGCTACTGGTTCTATTTTATTTGCATCATGGGAATCGGCTTTATTGCTTACTCCTACTATACGATCCGGTCGGCCAACTCAATGATCACACGGCAAAAAGAGGAAATTGAGGCTCAAAAGGATGTGATCCAAAAGAAGAACGAGCAGATGATCGACAGCATCAACTACGCCAGCACCATCCAGTCGGCCACGCTACCATCGAATGAGCAATGGCATAAGCTGCTGCCCGATTCGTTCGTTCTTTACAGACCAAAGGATATTGTGAGTGGCGATTTTTACTGGTTGGCAGAACGGGGTGATGACGTGTTCTTCTCCGCTGTTGATTGCACTGGTCATGGTGTGCCTGGTGCGCTGATGAGCATTGTGGGTTACAATGGTCTGAATCAGGCCGTGGGCGAGCAGAAGTTGTCTAAACCCGCAGACATTCTGAAACACTTGAGCACAAGTGTGAATGACTCGCTACGAAAATCTGAACATGACGATTACGTGAGGGACGGAATGGACATCGCCTTGTGTAAGCTGAATTCAAAGACAATGAAACTGGAGTTTGCCAGCGCGTTCAACCCATTGCTCATCATCCGAAACGGGGAACAACAGCTGATAAAGGGCGACCGTATTGCCATTGGAAGCCTTGACACTGATGTTCAACCGTTCCATAATCATGAGGTTGAACTACAGAAAGGAGACTGCATTTACATTTATTCAGACGGTTATGCGGATCAGTTCGGTGGCACGGATGGAAAGAAGATGAAGACCACCGTAATGCGACAGAAGATACTGGAACTAAGCCCTCTTCCGATGGAAGAACAGAAACAGCACTTGGAAGCCTATCTGGCCAAATGGATGGGTTCACACGAACAGGTGGATGACATCTGCGTCATTGGCGTGCGTATCTGAATTACTCGATCAGCAATTGTGTAACGAACCTGTCGGTCTCCTCCACAAACTCATGGTAATACTCGCCTGTTCCTGGGCCTGCGAAACCCGTGTGTATTCTTCTGACCTCTCCATTCCTGTCAATAAATATGCTGGTAGGGAATGACAGCACATGATTGAGCATTGGAAGTTTCTGCGCGGCCTCTTTTTTACTGGCCTTTCCTGCCAAAAGCATCTCATACGGAACATGAAAGTGTTCCTGCAAACGCTTTACCGAACGGATGTTGGTCTCTTCATTGTCGCTTCTTTCAAAGGCACATGAAATGACCTCGAGACCCTGCCCATGGAATTTGTCGTAGAGTGAAACGAGATAGGCCGTTTCGTCCATGCAGTTCGGACACCAGCTGCCCATCAATTGCACAATAACCACTTTGTCCTCATATCGCTCATCATCCAAACTCACCATTTTCCCATCGACATTCGGAAAAGCAAAGCTGAGCTTGGAATAACCAGGTTTGAGATACGTCAGCGTGGTGGGGTCTGGAAGTTCGAAATCGTCATCGCGTTCTCCTGCCCAGTTTTCCTGCCAATGGTTGCCTGACCAGAAATCGCCCTCGATCCTATCTCTGCTGACCTTGGCCTTGAACAGGAACACGTGCGAGCCATCGAAACATGAAAGCAGAAGGCTATCGCGTACAACGTTTCCTTCCAAGTAACGGTAATCGCCTGTTGTGGTCAGAAATGTTCCGTAAGCACGGTTTCCCCGCTGCTCAAACTGACCGATGGCCAAATATTGGTTGTCACTTCCAGGGCTGAACTCCACGCGCCATTTTCCTGTCACATTCACATCAGTTTCTGCATCTACAGGGAAGCGGTACATCACATCCTTTCTGGCCACAAACGGTAGCCGATAATTGCCCTTGCGGGAATAATCGAAGAAATTTCCGTGAATCTCACCATCCACCAGCTTTCCTTTAAGTGCGGTGTTGAAAATGGGCAGACGGATGAATATGCTGTCGTTCTTTACCTCAAACTCATCCGCTCTTATGCGTTCCTCGCCATTGATAGCATAAAACTGCAACCGACCATTCTCATCAATGATCAGCGCTGAAAATGGTAGCGTTTCATCACCGATGTCGAGCGAAAAATGCCAATCGCCAGCCAGATCCGCAGGCGCTGGTCTTTCGGAGCATCCGAAAAGTAACAACGACAGCAGACCAACCCATAAGGTCCGATCAGCTTTCTTCAATAAACTCACTTTCAATGGAATATTCAGAATCGAAAAGGTAGTTGACCGAAAGTTTTCCCTTCATCATGTACCCTTCTCCCGTGGTGTAATACAGGCTCTGATCTGAACTGTAGAGAAAATTTTTCGTGCGCCTATCGACCGTAACCGAAAGACATTGCTTCGAATCCTTGTCGATGGTCACCACCACATTCTTTACAGGAATCTGATCGTTCTCGGTCTTGTACGTGATCACGTAGGCACGCTCCAAAATGATCGTGTCGGTTTTGAACTCCCCGCGCCAAGCTGGGCGGTTGATGTCCGATTCCAGAAACGCATCCAGCTCCTCATTCCAATCAATATCGCCACGCTCAATAATGTGGCTATGACCATCCTTGGTCACGTGCTTACGCACCCATTGCCCCTTTTTCTTGAGGTTATCGATCTGCTTGTTGATAAACAACGGAAGGTCATAATAGAATCGCTCATTCTCATAATACTGTTCTACTGGATCCTTGGAACAGGAACACATCAGTAGAACGATCGCTATGACAAAAGGCCGATTCAACGAAGTGGATTAAAGATCGAATTTGATTCCCTGCGCCAGCGGCAGTTCCGTGCTATAATTGATGGTGTTGGTCTGACGTCTCATATACACTTTCCAAGCATCCGAACCCGACTCACGACCTCCACCCGTCTCTTTTTCTCCTCCAAAGGCACCACCGATCTCCGCACCCGAAGTTCCAATGTTGACGTTGGCAATTCCGCAGTCGGAACCCGCATAACTCAGGAACAACTCTGCTTGACGCAGATTTGTTGTCATGATGGCAGAAGAAAGTCCTTGAACCACTCCGTTCTGAATGGCAATTGCTTCTTCCATGTCTTTGTATTTGAGCAGATACAGAATCGGAGCAAACGTTTCCTGCTGCACGATCTGATAGTGATTTTCCGCTTCGGCAATGGCAGGCTTCACGTAGCAGCCACTTTCATAACCTTCGCCTTCCAGCACACCACCTTCCACAACCATGTTTCCTCCTTCAGCCTTCAATTGCTCCAGCGCTTTCAGGTAGGTTTCTACCGCTTGTCTATCGATAAGCGGTCCCACATGGTTCTTCTGATCCAGCGGATTGCCAATACGCAGTTGTCCGTAAGCCTTCACCAAGCTGTTCTTCACTTCATCATACACACTTTCGTGAATGATGAGTCTGCGCGTGCTGGTGCAACGCTGACCACACGTGCCCACCGCACCGAAAAGCGCTCCGATGATGGACACGTCCAGATCGGCATTTTCGGTGATGATGATGGCGTTGTTGCCGCCCAACTCAAGCAGGGTTTTTCCCAACCTTGACGCTACCGTGGCGGCCACTTTCTTTCCCATGCGTATGGAACCTGTGGCAGAAACCAATGGAACACGCGTATCGGTGGTCATCATTTCTCCTACCGTGTAATCTCCCTGTACAATGCAACTCACGCCTTCGGGAACACCGTTCCTTTCAAAAACCTCTTTGATGATGTTCTGGCAAGCGATGGCAGAAAGCGGAGATTTTTCGGAGGGTTTCCAAACGCAGACATCACCACACACCCACGCCAACATGGCATTCCAACTCCAAACCGCTACGGGGAAATTGAATGCGGAGATGATTCCCACGATTCCCAGCGGATGATACTGCTCGTACATTCGATGCAATGGGCGTTCCGAATGCATCGTCAGGCCATAAAGCTGTCGCGAAAGACCGACCGCGAAATCGCAGATGTCGATCATTTCCTGAACCTCGCCCAAACCTTCCTGAAGGCTTTTTCCCATTTCGTAGGAAACAAGTTTGCCGAGCGGCTCCTTCTTTTCGCGCAACGCATCGCCTACCTGACGCACGATCTCACCGCGTTTCGGAGCAGGCCAAGTACGCCATTCAATGAAAGCGTTCTGCGCCTGCGCAATGACCTTTTCGTAATCCGCTTGCGAGCATGAACCCACGGAAGCGATCAACGCGCCATCTACCGGAGAGTAGGAACCAATGGCATCTCCACCCGTAAAGTCATTCAACCCTGTGGATGCCGCGAAGTTCAATTCGCTGATATTCAACGCTTTCAACACATCCGTGATCTTATTTTCCATTTCCGTAACCGCCTCAGACATTGCTTAAAATTATGGGTTTTGGCAAAGGTAACAAATAAGGTTGCCGTGAGTTCAGACAAACAAATACCCCCACCGAGTCGGCCGAAGCGTTCTACGATGGGGGTGAAACCAGGAATTGGAACTGTCCTTCAAAGTTAGAACATCATTTTAAATAATCACGACTTATCGCAACTTTTTTTCGACTAACGCTCAATTATTGTCTTTCAAACGTCAAAGCAAGGATAAACTGAGGCCCCGCAGGATCGACCACAAGCCTGCTTAAAGTGGAAACTTCCCGATATTTTCCATCTGGCATCCTGATCCGATAATCCACGTGATCGATCTCTGGGCGTATGGTGACCTTAGCATGCGATTTGAGAATGGTCTGGAAATCATCAGGATGAAAATAATCGTAACTGGAATTGCCGATCAATTCTCTCCGTGTATACCCGATGAACGTCTTGCAGGTCTTTGAAACATCGGTATAAATGCCTGATTCATCGTGCGTGGAAACCATGGCGTTTTCAACCCCGCACTCGCTTATCATGATTTCGGCATCCGCAAGAGAACGACATTGGAAAAACAGAGCTTCGAGCTTTTTGATGTCGTTTATCATTTGCCAAGTTTATGTGGACTACTTCACAATTCCGTGTTGAAAAATTCAACTTCTTAATAAAGTTACGCTCCATCTTCAGAAATCCAAAACGCTACATTTCGGATTAAGAATAGTTTCTGAATGGCAAAGAAGAAAGAGGAGAGGAAAGTGTTCGTTCTGGACACTTCGGTAATCATCTACGATCATAATGCAATAACCCAGTTTGACGAGCACGATGTGGCCATACCGATAACGGTATTGGAAGAACTCGACAACTTCAAGAAAGGGAACGACAGCAAGAACTTTGCAGCCCGCGAATTTATCCGCGAACTGGACGCGATGGCGGGCAACAAGACCTTGCAGCAATGGATTCCGATCAAGGGCAACAAGAAGGGTTCGTTCAAAGTGATCATGAACGGCAACAGCGATGTGGACGCCACTAAGGTTTTCGGTGACAACAAGGCCGATCACAAGATCCTGAATGCTGCGTTGGCCGTGAAAGATGAATTTCCCGATCGGAAGGTGATCCTGGTAAGCAAGGACATCAACCTGCGGTTGAAGGCCAAGTCGCTGAACGTGAATGCCGAGGATTACGAAACGGGCAAGATCAAGGATGTAAGCTCCATTTATAAGGGAGAAAGCACGGTTGAGGGAATTGAAAGCGGCATCATCAACGAACTGTACGAAACAGGAACGTGCGAGCGTGAAGCCGTTGGGTTGAAGAATGCCCCGAACAATCATTACTACGTTCTCAAGAACGGGAAGAAATCGGCCTTGGTGCACAACAACCCCGAAACAGGCTTGCTTCACCGCATTGAGAAGACCATGGCGTATGGCATCCGTCCGCTAAATGCGGAACAGGTCTTTGCGCTCCATGCCATTCTCGACCCGAATGTGAAACTGATCACGCTGCAAGGTGTGGCAGGAACGGGAAAAACACTTCTTGCCTTGGCTGGCGCGATGGAGCAGAAACGTGATTTCCGCCAGATCTATCTGGCACGACCGATCGTTCCGCTCAGTAATAAGGACATCGGTTACCTGCCAGGCGACATCAAGAGCAAGATCAATCCGTACATGGAACCGCTTTGGGACAACCTGAAGTTCATTCAGAGTCAGTTCCCAGAAAAGGGCAAGGAGGCCAAGCAGATACAGCAGATGGTGGAGCAGGAAAAACTGGTCATCACACCTCTGGCCTACATCCGTGGGCGCAGCCTTTCCAACATCTTCTTCATTATTGATGAGGCGCAGAACCTCACGCCTCACGAAGTGAAAACCATCATTACCCGTGCGGGCGAGAACACCAAGATCGTGTTCACAGGCGACATCTTCCAGATCGATACGCCTTACCTCGACACGCAGAGTAACGGCCTTTCATACCTGATAGAGAAAGTGAAGGGAAATCCGCTGTATGCGCATGTCACACTCCAAAAAGGCGAACGTTCTGAGCTGGCGAATCTGGCAAACGAGTTGCTTTAGTCCTCCAACCGCTGCAACCGAAACGCCAACAGCAGCCCCATCAGCACAAAGCTCACAAAGGCATAGAAGCCGAAAAGCAGGGTTGAGTTGTTGGTGGTAAGCAGGTTGATGGACACAGCAATATGCTGCAATTGACCCAACTGTTCGTTCAGAATGCCCGAAAAGCCGATATATGACATAAAGATGGCCACCACCAACACATCCGCCATCGACCACTTTCCTGTTCGATAGACAAAGAATTGTAATACGCGGTTCTGTCGGATCTGCGGAAACATCAGGTAAGCCACACAGCTCAGCAGCTTCAATATTGGAAACACTACGCTGAACAGGAGTACCAACAGACCAACCACGACCACCTGTAGGTCCTTCTGCCCCAGCATCAGATGCACCACTTCCAAAATGCTCTTGCATTTGTGGTACACCACCTGATCCGTAAAGGCCACCTGTTCGCCCAGCAGGTGAAAATCCAAGGAGGCGATACGCGCATCGATCTCCAGCATCGGCAACGTAAGGCCAAGCAACAGCAATGTCAGGCTGATGCCCACCACACTCAAGTGTTCAACCAACCCGACCAGCGGAAAGATCAACACCAAAAGCAATGAAACGACCACCAGCGGATACCAGACCATCAGATACGGCTGTTTGGCCTTATCTATCGCAGCCAAGCGTTCCTTCATTCTGGTTATGGCATCCGCCCTGTTCTCCGCCACGTACTTGGCCACAATGCGGTCATGTTCCGAATAATCCGTCTCGGCAAATGTCTCTGAGGCATACTCATCCAACTTCTCAGTCAGGTATTCTTTCAACATTTCCGCATTCTCAGGATCTCCCACAAAATCCAAAATCTCCTCGGTAAACACAGGAATGTCCTCACGGAGATGGTCGAACAGCTTGGTGCCAGAAACAACCGCGCTTCGCATCACACCTTTGGCCTGTTCCAGAAACCCACCTGTGCGATGCAGCTCCTGATCGTGATAGCGTTGCTCGAACTCATCGATCAGCGAATGCAAAAACTTCGTCACTTTCTTTCGCATCGCCTCGCGGTCCTGTTCATTCAGGTCAAACTCCTCAATGTTCTTAGAGATGATGTTCACGATAATGCGCTTCCATTCATCCACATTAAAAAGTCCATATCGGATCTCTGAAAGATGCACAAGGTCATTGTTCACCTCGCGCTTTTCACGCTCCAAATGCCAGATTCTCACCGATAAAAAACCGATAACCACCAAAAGCAGAAGCGCTATGACATTCCGTATGGGCAATTGTTTCTTTTCCATGGATGATGAGCCATGAAGATACGTGAAAGAAAAGCCTACAACCGCGCACCAAGCGCAGTGGAGAGCTTGTGTACGCTCTTATCCCCGCTTTCGCTGAACGCCTCGAACAGGATCACGTACATGCCGATGCGCGCTTTTTCACCATTATCGGTCGTGCCGTCCCAAGTGAACGTTCCTGATGTTCCCAACAGCTCATTGGAGATCAACTGCCGAACAGGTCTCCCGTTGGAATCGTAAATACGGATCGTACCCACATAGCCTGATCCGTTGAAACGGTAGTAAATGTTCAACACGTCATTATAACTGTCGTCATCTGGCGAGAATATCTCTGGGTCAAGACTCACTTCACCCACAGCATCGCCCGTTGGGAAATACTGCGAGTTCTGCAGCCCAGGCGTTCCGAAACCGACCGTTTCCGCTGCCGAGTGCCAGTTGCCTACATCATGTACATCACGATGCACATCCAACCGCTCCAATGACACGCCATCTACGCTACTCAAAAGCGGGAAATGCATGCTCGCAGTATAGGAGAAATACTCGGTAATGACGGAGTCCAGATTCAGCAGATAGACCGTTCCCGAATCATTATTATAAGAAGGCATGTCTGCCTGAATGAAATTACCGATGCCGTGCTGAATGTAATTCATCATCACATCGGTCGTATCTTGGGTAATAAGCACATATCCACCTGGTTCCACCGCGTAATTCTGGTTTGTAATTGGTTTGAAGCTGCTCACTCCATCCTGCGCATCATAATGCGCCAAAAGCCAACCTTTGAGGTTCAGCGGCCTGTCCGAAATGTTCACCAATTCCACATAATCAGAACCGCCCGTGAAAGGATTGAACAACACTTCGTTGATGACGAAATCACCCGAATCGGCATCAAACGGTAATACGAATGTTGTCACCGAATCGGCTCCTTGCAGATTTCCCTCACAGTCAGCAATTCCCGTTACGGTGAGCGTGTAAACCACGCCTGTATCGATCGGAGTTCCGAACGTCACATTCAGAGACGTGTTCGCTGGGCTGATGGCCGATACGGCTGCTACAGTCAGCGTTGGTTCCACCAAGATGTTGGAAGCTGAAATGTTGCCTGTACCCAACGCCTCGTTCATATTTACCTGCACGGTCTGAGGATCAAGAATCTCAACGCCAACCAGCAACGGACCTTCCGTGTCGGGCGTATCATCAAACACGGAATTCTGATTTCCTGGCGTTCCGCCCAACGGGTTTTCCGAAGCATGCCAATTGCTCGGATTGACACACGCGGCAAACGGATTGATCTGCTCGATCGTGAAACCTCCATCTTCTTTGTTCGGGTCGTGATACCAGCTCAAATCATAGCTCAGCCGATCGATAACGGTCTCGCTGGTGTCTTCAAGAATCAGGTCATCTCCCGAATTGTTCAAGGACGGAAAAGAAGTGACGACCACCACATTCTGATAGAACGCGAACATGGAGGCACTGCCGCTGGCGATGAGAATGGCATACTCGCCAGGGGCGATAATGTGCGACCCGACCGTTCCGAAAGAGGAAGCATCTCCCAGTTTCCAACCCGTAATGTCGATGTAATAGCTGCTGGTGTTGTAGAGTTCCACAAACTCGGCCTCGGCCAAACCTTGCACGGGACTTGGGTCGCACATAAACTCATTGATGACCACATCGCGATACGAAGCTGGTGATGGAATGACATAGATGAACGGTTCTGATGCTGTCACCATCGTGTTTCCCGAAAGGTCCTGAACATTGGAAATGCTCAACTGGTAAGTCGTTCCGTTGGTGAATTGCGTGGCGAATGTCAAATGCACCAACGCTGAATTACTACCATCGAGCGAAGCTGTAATCGGACTTCCCAGGCCGTTATCAGCCGAATAGTTGGCCGTATTCTCAGCTGTGGTTTGACTCACGGCTTCGCTGAAAAGCACATCGACCTGCGTGTTTGAAAGCACCGAAACCGAAACAACCGTTGGGGCTTCGCTGTCCACAAACGGGTTGCCCGTCACGTTGAAATCATCGAAATGGAACTTGTCAGAACGCGTACTCGTGTACTTGCACCAAACCCCGGAATACAGGCTTTGGAAATAGGTGGTGTCGTTCACCGTTCCCAACGAAACGAATGACGTTCCGCCAGAGGTATCAGCCAGCAGTTCCCAATCAGAATTGGAACTCCGCGTAACGCGAACGCGCGCTCCCGAAGGGTCGGTATTCAATAATCCATCAACAGAAGTGATCAACTGCGTAGAAGATGTCCCCGTCTGACGATAAAGGCTGATGCGGTCTTCCGTTTCGCCACCCAAACGCACGTAATAGCCATTCAAACTTCCTTGAAGGTTGGCATTGTTTGAGACCAGATAGACCCGCGCCAAGTTGCTTGATGAAGGATTGAAAGCCATCTCCACCAAAAACTCCCACGTGGCATCATCAATCGCTTGACACGCCACCG
Organism: Flavobacteriales bacterium; assembly: GCA_016124845.1. Taxonomy (NCBI): domain Bacteria; kingdom Pseudomonadati; phylum Bacteroidota; class Flavobacteriia; order Flavobacteriales; species Flavobacteriales bacterium. Next base: position 121,568 of record WGMW01000013.1, on the reverse strand, counting down.
ACAGGTAAGACGTGTCTGACTGCGGAGGCGCGTTCAAATGCAACTTCTGATTACCATCCACCTCAAAGTTGGCCGCATCTCCGCTCCAAGTAGGATTGGCGGTAAAATCACCATCCGAAAAATCATCCACAAACTGGCCGAAACCGACCGCGGGAATCAGGGCAAACAGACCGATGAAAATGTGACGCAAATAAGTTCGCATGAGTCGGATTCTACCTTCAGGCAAGGAGGGTAAATATAGTACTTTTGCCACCCGACCGATCTTAACGTTTCGTTAGCGAATTATGAGAATAGCCGTTGTTGGTGCCACAGGTCTTGTTGGCCGAGAAATGCTTACCGTTCTGGAAGAACGCAAGGTGAATGTGACCGAGTTGATTCCTGTTGCATCAGAGAATTCCGTTGGGAAAACGGTTTCCTTCAAAGGCAAAGACGTGAAGGTGGTGGGAATGCTTCAGGCCATTTCGCTCCGCCCCGACTTTGCATTGTTCTCCGCTGGAGGAAGCACTTCGCTGAAATGGGCACCGAAATTTGCGGAGGTCGGAACCGTGGTCATCGACAATTCTTCCGCTTGGCGCATGGAACCGAATATTCCCTTGGTTGTGCCAGAAGTGAATATGGAGGCGACCGAGAGCGGCTCCAAGATCATTGCCAACCCGAACTGCTCCACTATTCAATTAGTTGTGGCACTCGCACCGTTGCACAAAGCGTTCGGTCTGAAGCGTTTGGTCATCAGCACCTATCAATCGGTTACTGGAACAGGCAAGGCCGCCATGCAGCAGTTGGAAGAAGAAGAGGACGGGCAACTGGCCACAAATCCTGCTTACAAGTACCCGATCCATCGCAACTGCATTCCGCATTGCGATGTGTTTCTCGAAAACGGCTACACCAAAGAGGAAATGAAGCTGGTGAATGAAAGTCGAAAGATCCTTGGAATCCCTGACCTGAAAGTAACCGCAACAGCTGTTCGCGTTCCTGTCGTGGGCGGTCATTCCGAGTCGGTGAATGTCACCCTCGAAAAACCCACAACCGTAGAACAGATAAAGGACATTCTTTCCACTTCTGAAGGAATCATCCTGCAAGACGACCCCACCAATAACTCGTATCCAATGCCGCTGAGTGCACACCAAAAAGATGACGTATTTGTCGGTAGAATCCGCAAGGATGAAAGCGAGGAGAATGCGTTCAATCTTTGGATCGTGGCCGATAATCTTCGTAAAGGTGCCGCCACCAATGCGGTTCAAATTCTGGAAAAACTGACCGAAAAAGTTACCGTGTAAATGAGGCTCGTTGCCACGCTGACCGTTCTCCTTTTCGGAATCAATTCCGTTGTCGCGCAGGCACCATTCACTTACCCCAAAAATCTTCGTTGGTCCAACGAAGCAGATATTGGCATCTATCCTTGCTTGGATACGATGAAGGTTTACGGCTTCAAGCATGTTGTCGATATCAGCCTGATTCTTCCTTCTTGGCGACCAGTAGTAAATCACGATACGGTGGTTGTGCTTGAAGGTCAGGTTATGCCCATTGAAGGGCACGAAGGTTATGCCTTCGGAGTGCCGCACGTGAGTTTTGAGGATCTGCCGCTCTATCATTACACGCACGACCTGTGTTTCAATGTATTCCCTGATGAAGGTTCGCGCAATTTGCTTTCGCGATACATCCATATCAGAAAGGACAGCCTTGGGCAAGAAATACGCGATACGGTAGTGCGCGACTGGGTTCATTGCGAATGGGAAAGCGGGCTTGCCGCAGGAAACCACGGTAACAAGTATGCGCCAGTCTGTCGGAAAGGTGGAACGGCAGGTTTCTCAACCGCTGGTCATGAACGCTACGATATCATTTGGAATTGGCCCACCGCTGGCGATTGGGTCCATGCAGAGGGTCTTTGGGTTTGGGACAGAGGTCATCCGCCTGCAAAAACCGAGATTCATCCCATGCGGCTGCTGGCCACTCGAAGGAATTTACCAGATAAGATTCGGTCAGAGAAAGGCGACAGCGTTTTCGCCACGCGAATTGACATTTACGCCAATGGCGATGGAAGTGCGTTTTACAACAATCAAGATACAGGAAGCTGGGCGCGCCCCGTGAAAATGAGTTCCAAAGACTATGTGTTCAACGTACGTCACACGCTACCGCGGCCTTCGCCCCAATCAACTCTCAAATACTCATTCATCGACCAAAAAGGGAATACGTATTTCAATGATGTAAAAGTTACCGTATCTGATGACCCCAAAGGTGACGTGGCAACGGTTTCCATTCCTTGGAAATCCGCTGGAATTTCAGACAGAACGGTACTGGGAAAAACGCTGTTTCTGTATTGGGACGAGGGTAACGGCATTCCGAAAGATTACATCATTCATTCCTATAAAGTCACCGTTGAAAAACTGAAGATCCGAAGATTGTCTGAGATATTCTTTCTGACACCCGCTGAACTCAGAATGTTTGCAGATGTCGGAGGCCAATATGTCTTTCTGAATGAATTCGCCTCCCACACAAATGACATTCTGCGTGCGGGCTTGGGGCGAACCATCAAGCGCAATTGGAAAATTAATAAATCGTTCACTGTCCATGTTCCCGAAGACCGCGCGTTTAGAATATATGTGGGGGGTTGGGAGGCAGATGGCGTAGACAAGGTCATGGGCTACATCATTGATCAAGACTCCGACTGTTCAACGGAGCTCAAAAATCGCATCAACGACCTGATGTTAGACCCAACTCCCGTTGGATATGGCGGATGTGAAGACGATAACATGGGTGAATCGATCATCTACCACACCCCTTTGGAACTTGAGTCAAAAACGCATTTTATCATCTCAAGTGACGGAAAATCTTATAAGGAAAACTGTCCACTTGGACATCGTACCCCAGTGGATTTCCATCGATTGGAATATTCAATTGACAAGAAATAGTCATTGTCTCAAAAAGTTAGGCTAATGTCTCTTTTCAAGAAGTTACTAACTTAGCATGTCATATTTTATGGATTTGAATAAAATCGCGAGAATGAAAAATTTTACGTTCATCTTTTTGTCCTGTCTATTTGTTCTTAGCAGTAACCTTTCTGCTCAGGGGCTTAAAAGCAGCACAAGTCTCTATGTGCAAAATGGTGCGGTACTCTATGTCGAAAACTCTATGAGTAGTGAAACTGGGGGGGTTATTTACAACCAAGGTGAGATTCATGTAACCAACGACTTCAACAACTCAGGAACAGATCATATTGACGGTATGGTAGTTCTTGATGGCTCAGGAAACCAGTCAATTACGGGTGTGTCTCGGTTTTACGGTGTGTTAGAGGTCAATAAAACTGGGGGTATTGCAACTGTTACTGGTGGCACAACCAACGTTCACGGACAGTTGAGGCTGGCAGAGGGAACCATGAACGCTAATGGCAACTTAGTGATTGCGTCAACTCCGACAGAAACAGGTTTGGTTGACGATTTCTCTGACCCCAGCTATGACGGTACGCTTTCTGGAAATCTTCGAGTACAGCGTTATATTTCAGGAAACGCTGGGTTTCATTACATAGGAAGTGCGGTTAATACGGCCAGTGTCTCTGAACTGTCGGAACTAGGGCTATACGGTCCTGACGGTGGACAAGTAATTCCGCAGCCCGACTGTAACGCGTACGCGGTAGATGCATCGTCTCCTTATGGAGCTTTGCTTGAATGGCATGAAAATGGCCCTTGGCTGGTGTCTGGCTGTATTCAGTCTGGCTGGTTTGTGCGCAGTTCTGGTTCGATGACAAACGGCCGCGGGTATGCGGCAATCGTCCCATCTGGTCAGACTATTGAAATTGGTGGTTCGGTGGGCAACACTAGTGAGATTACAACTGTTGCATACTCAGGTCTCGCCAACACAAACGCTACTGGAGATGGCTGGCACATGGTGAGTAATCCGTTTCCATCTCCAATGCAATGGTACGCCTCACCTGCTGGCTTCGATGCGCAAGCGCAACTGTGGGTAACAAGTGGGTCCTACACAGGTACGTATCAACCCGTGTTACCGAGTGCCACCAACCCAGCAGCTCTTATTGGCTCACAGCAAGGCTTTTTTGTACGTTCGTCTGGAGGACCTGCAAGTTTTGCTCTCCCTCAAACCTACCGAAGATTGGGCGACCCTACTTTCTACAAGGAAGAAATTGAAAACCTGTTTGACATTGTTGTGGAGGCAGGCGAATTTGCTGACAAAACACGCGTTCGATTTGGTGATCAAGGAGAGACAAACGGATTCGATTCGATGCTTGATGCAAACAAATTGAAGGCACCTGGAGCGCAACCGACACTTAAAACTCGTTTCAGAGGTGTTGATTATTCCATTAACTCCCTTCCTATGGAAGGTCACCCAATGACAATACCGATGGATCTTATTCCAGGAATTTCTGGTCAATTCAAGTTTACTGCCAAATATCTTGACCAGTTCACGGTAGAGGCGCATGTCTATCTGGAAGACCTCAAACTGAATAAGATTCAAGAATTGACCATCAATCCAGTATATGATTTCTTTGCAGACGAGTCTGATGATCCCGAAAGATTCTTACTTCACTTCCGACTTGGTGATGAAGAGCCAATGTATACTGGTGATGACATCTTAATGTATGCAAGTGACCACAATGCTTATCTCTTCCTTCCAGAACTGAAGGGAAAAGCTTCGTTGGAGGTGTTTAACGCAATCGGTGAAATTGTGTATCAAACGTCCAGTTTAGTCGAAGGTAAAAACGCATTTGACCTTAGCTACTTGGCTACTGGAGCTTATGTGATGCGGGCCATCATTAATGATAAGCCAATTTCCAAAAAGGTGATTCTCTAATTATCGCACTAACGTTTTTTCAAAAGACCCTTGCTCAGTTTGAGCAAGGGTCTTTCTTTTGCATCAAATGGACATCACTTCTAACCACTGGATTTTTGCCGGGATATTTGTCCTGACTTTCGTTGTAGGGGTTGGCTTTGCATACCGCGATGACCTTAAAAAAAATCCAACCATTTTCAAAGGATCATGGAAATTCCTTCTCGGTGTGGTTCTCTTCACTATGGTGTTGGTGGTCATCAAGATTCTTTATCGATTTAGCACCAATTGAGTTTAGCGAAATAAACAATCAATGTTCAGAACTTACGGGAAGTACATTGTGAAAGCATCTGTCTGACCGCTATCATTGTCATATCATTCTTACGATATGATTCTTACCGGAGTGTTGTTTGCAGGAGTTTTGATGTCGTACATCTACTACCTGATATTAGAAGAAGCGGCTTAAGAAGATCCTTTGGGCTCTTCCCTCAGTTCAGAAACTTCTTCTGAAACAGAATTATCATGACCATTCCCACCGTTATGGCGGCATCTGCCACATTGAAAATGGCATTGAAAAACAAAAAATGGTCTCCACCAACCTTGGGAAGCCATTGAGGAAAGGTTCCTTCAAACAATGGGAAATAGAACATGTCTACAACCCTACCGTGGAGAAACCCGGCATAGCCGCCTTCTGGCGGAAAAAGCGTGGCCACGTGACCATAACTATCTGAAAAAATGAGACCGTAGATAGTACTGTCAATGATGTTTCCAACTGCTCCTGCTAAGACCAATGAAAGGGAAACTATGACCACGTTTGGCGTGTCTTCCTTTACAACCTTGAACAAGTAATAGCCAATGCCAAAAACAGCAACAATGCGGAAAATGCTAAGCGCCAGTTTGCCATAATCCCCACCGAACTCCATACCGAATGCCATACCGACATTCTCAGTAAAATGAATGATGAACCAGTCAGCAATATGATGCTCTTGCCCAAGCGTCATCGTGGTCTTTATCCAGATCTTTGAGATCTGGTCGAGTGCCAACACTCCAAATATGATCGCTAATGCCTTTTTCACCTTATAAAACAAAAGAGGCCCCTGCGGCCTCTCAAGTGTTGGTTCAATACGCGGATTATCCCTGCGCGTTCTTTGCTTCGATGCTAAGAGTAGCATGCGGTACGATTCGAAGTCTCTCCTTCGAGATCAACTTCCCGGTAGCTCGGCAAATGCCATAGGTTCCGTTTGAGATTCGGATGAGGGCGTTCTCCAAACTCTGGATGAATTTCTGCTGACGCGCAGCCAATTGGTTGATCTCTTCTCGTGAAAGCACTTCCGAACCTTCATCCAAAAGCTTAAATGTTGGTGAAGTGTCATCCGTTCCGTGATCATCCTTGTGAGAAAGTTGGTCCACCAGGAGTTGAAGGTCTTCCTTCGCTTTCTCCAGCTTTTCATTGATGATTCCTCTGAATTCTTCCAATTCCTCTTTCGAATATCTGGTCTTCTCTGCCATCTGTTCTGATTTTAATTCAATGTAGTGATATTAATTCGGGTTGAAAGGTCTCCGACCAGATCAACCGTAACTGCTTCAGGCGAAGTGACCTCAGAGACAAGCTCTAAGTTCTCCGCCAGCGTTTCCGCGCAAATATATTTAAGATTGCTTGTTACCGCGTCCTTCAATGGTTGTGCGTCCAAAATGGTGAGATTGATGCGGTCTGTGACTTCCAAACCTTTGTCCTTACGCAGGTTCTGAATACGATTCACAAGCTCCCTTGCCAAGCCTTCCTGCTCCAAAGCTGGCGTGATGGTCAAATCCAATGCAACTGTGATTCCTCCTTCAGAAGCTACAGCCCAACCTGGAATATCCTTGGAGATGATCTCCACGTCTTCCAACGTCAGATCAATCGCGCTTCCATCAACCGTAATATTGAAAGTCCCTAATGACTCCAAACTCGCAATGTCCTCTTGGCTCATTTTGCCAACCTCTGCCGCAATCTGCTTCATCTGCTTGCCATACTTCGGTCCAAGTGTTTTGAAGTTCGGTTTGATGGTCTTCTCGATGACACCAGCCGTTTCGGTGAGGTATTCGAGCTCCTTCACATTCACTTCGGAAAGAATGAGGTCTTCCACCGCTTTGATCTGCCGCGCAAACTTCTCGTTCAACACAGGAATCATTGCTTTGGCAAGTGGCTGACGTACACGGTGCTTTTCTTTCTTACGGATGCTAAGGATCAAAGAGGTCACCTTCTGCGCGATCTCCATTCGCTCCTCAAGATCGATGTCAATTGCCGCTTTATCCGCAACGGGCATTTCAGACAAGTGAACAGATTCCGAACCGTCCCTTCCTGTTACCGCGTTCAAATCCGAGAACAAACGCTCCGCGTAGAATGGTGCAATCGGACTCATCAACTTCGCGATGACGTCCAAACAGGTGTAAAGCGTTTGGTAGGCCGATGATTTGTCTTTGGATGGTTCGCCTTTCCAGAATCTTCTGCGGCAAAGACGAACGTACCAGTTACTCAAGTTTTCGTTCACGAATTCCTGAATGGCACGACCGGCCTTCTTCGGCTCGAATGCCATGTAATGCTCATCCACTTCCGCAATCAGCGAGTTGAGCTTGGACATGATCCAGCGATCGATCTCTGGCCGTTCTGAAACGGGGACTTCCGCTTCGCTGAAATCATAACCATCGATATTCGCGTAAAGGGCGTAGAAACCGTACGTGTTGTAAAGCGTTCCGAAGAACTTGCGTTGCACCTCTGCAATTCCCTCAATATCGAACTTCAGGTTGTCCCAAGGCTCTGCGTTGGTAATCATGTACCAGCGCGTAGCATCCGGGCCATATTGCTTCAATGTCTCAAATGGATCAACTGCATTTCCCAACCGCTTGGACATCTTCTGTCCATTTTTATCGAGTACGAGGCCATTGGAAACCACATTCTTGTAGGCCACTGAATCGAAACACATGGTTCCGATGGCGTGCAGCGTGAAGAACCAACCACGCGTTTGGTCTACCCCTTCGGCAATGAAATCGGCTGGATAGTAGCTCTTGCCATCGATCAACTCCTTGTTCTCGAATGGATAATGAAGCTGTGCGTAAGGCATGGCCCCTGAATCGAACCACACATCGATGAGATCCATTTCACGGTTCATCGGTTTTCCCGATTCGGAAACGAGCACAATATCATCCATGTACGGACGATGCAGGTCAAACGTCCTGTAATTTGCTTCGTCCATGTTGCCGACCGCAAAATCAGCCAATGGGTTTGATTCCATCACGCCAGCAGCAACCGCTTTCTCGCATTCGGATTTCAGTTCTTCCACCGAACCAATGCATTTGCGCTCTGCTTTGTCTTCTGTTGACCAAATTGGTAACGGAATTCCCCAGAAACGACTTCTCGAAAGATTCCAGTCCTGAAGGTTTTCCAGCCAGTTTCCGAAACGGCCAGTTCCTGTGCTTTCTGGCTTCCAGTTAATGGTCTTGTTTAGCGCGATCAAGCGGTCTTTCGCTTCTGTTGTACGCACAAACCACGAATCCAACGGATAGTACAGCACGGGCTTGTCCGTTCTCCAGCAATGGGGGTAGCTGTGAACATATTTCTCCACACGGAAAGCCTTGTTCTCCTCTTTCAGTTTGATGGCAATACGCTCATCAACCGACAAGTAATTATCACGGCCTTGTTTCTTGGTCTCCGCCTCAATCTCCTCATCCGTGTAATACTCGGCTTTCACATATTCGCCCGCAAAATCCGTCACTTCTGGACGGAAACGGCCTTGCAGATCCACCAACGGAACCATGTTCCCTTGACCATCGTCCACCAGCATGGCGCCAACGCCTGCGGCTTTCGCTACACGGGCATCATCCGCACCAAATGTGGGCGCGATATGCACGATTCCAGTACCGTCTTCAGTTGAAACGAAATCTCCTGCAATCACTCGGAAACCTTCGCCATCTGGTTGTGCATAAGGAAGCAGCTGCTCGTAAGGGGTTCCAACCAACTCCGAGCCCTTGAATTCTGCTACAACCTGATAAGGAATCTTCTTGTCACCTTCCTGATAATCCTCCAATGCCAACTCGGCATTTTCAGCCTTGAACCATTTGCCGAGCAGGTCTTTTGCCAGCAGCACGACCATTGGTTTGAACGTGTACTGGTTGAAGGTCTTTACCGCCACATAGTCGATGTTCTCGCCAACGGCCAGTGCCGCGTTCGATGGAAGCGTCCAAGGTGTGGTGGTCCAAGCGAGGATGAAGACCTCACCGAACTTCTGTAGCTGCGAGACAAGGTCGACCTCCCCCGACCCCTCCTTTCCAGGAGGGGAGCTTAGGGCGCGGAACTGCGCCACCACCGTGGTGTCCTTCACATCGCGGTAGGTTCCGGGTTGGTTCAATTCGTGTGAACTCAACCCTGTTCCCGCCTTGGGCGAATACGGCTGAATGGTGTAGCCCTTGTACAGCAAACCCTTGTCGTACAGGTTCTTCAGCAACCACCAAACGCTCTCAATGTACTTGTTGTCGTAGGTCACATACGGGTCGTCCATATCCACCCAGTACCCGATCTTGCGGGTCAGGTCGTTCCAAACGTCCGTGTATTTCATGACTGCCTTGCGGCACGCCTCGTTGTATTCGGCAATGGTAATGGTCTTACCAATATCTTCTTTGGTGATGCCCAACTCCTTCTCCACTCCGAGCTCCACGGGCAATCCGTGTGTGTCCCAACCTGCTTTGCGCTTCACCTGGTAGCCCTTGAGGGTGCGGTAGCGGCAGAAAATATCCTTGATGGTGCGCGCCATGACGTGATGAATGCCCGGCATACCGTTAGCCGATGGCGGCCCCTCATAAAACACGAACGGCTCGTTGCCTTCGCGCGTCTCAATACTCTTCCTGAAAATGTCGTTCTGCTCCCAGAACGCAAGCACCTCGTCCGCCAACTCCGGCAGGTTCAATTGCTTGTATTCTGTGTACTTCTTGGCCATCGTTTTTTCTGAAAGGAGCGCGAAGATACAAAAGCCTCCCTGTTGGCGAACTCCGATGCGGTTGCATTACAATTGTTTAAGATTTGGGGCGCGGGTTTTCCGGGTTGCTCTGATGGGTTTCCCCGTCAACTTATTGACCTTCCGCATCGTCTTATCGACCTTCCGCGTTAACTTATTGAGGTGCCGGGTTGAGTTATTGACCCTCCGGGTTGTCTTGTCCGCCTTCCGCATTGTACTGTTGACCTACCAGGTCGTATTATCCGAATTGTCAGGTCGGGTTGTTGGCCTTTCGCATTGAATCATTGTGCTTCCGGGTCGGGTTATTTGCCTGCCGGATGATCTTGTGGACATGCCGCGTTGATCTGCGATACCTGTCAGTGGAACTCACTGACCTTCCGCGTTGAGTTATCTTGTTGCCGGGGCGTGTTGGCGAACTTTGGCGATGTGTTGAGCCGTCTCGCTTTGGCGATTTGACCTCCCTCGGTCTATTTATGCGGGTAGCGGAGCGGGTTGTTCATTCTAAGGTTAATGTACTCCATAAATCCCCCGCCATGCGGGCATCCCCTTTTGAAGGGGGAAGGGCGGCATCAGGTATTGTGGCGCAGTGCCCGACATGCTTGAGTCTTGGCGTGGTCGGATCCCCCACGACCCCTTCCTACGACAAGCTCGGGACAGGCTCTTACACGGAGGGGAGTTGCTTCGGTCATGCTTTCCCGGCAAATGACGTGCATTTAAACGGCCAATTATGAAGACGCGATTCATCGCGTCTCTACATGGTGGCAATGACCTTCAGCTCGATGGCAATGGGTGTGGGCAGGCAATTGATCTCTACCGTGGTACGGCACGGAAGGTTGTCCTTGAAATACTCGGCATACACGCGGTTGTAGGTTTTGAAATCGTCCTTCATGTTGGTGAGGAAAACGGTCACATCCACGATCCTATCCCAACTTGAACCCGAATCTTCCAAAATCATCCTCACATTATTGAACACCGAGTGGCATTGCTTCTCAATGTCGTATGAGAGGATGTTCCCGTCATCATCCAATTCCACTCCCGGAATCTTCTTGGTTCCGCGTTCGCGCGGTCCAACTCCCGAAAGGAAAAGCAGGTTACCCACCTGCCTGGCGTGCGGGTACAGTCCAACAGGTTCTGGGGCACGGTTGGAATCGAATTTGGGAGCGCTCATCTTCTTAGAATTTGGGTCAAATATAGGCACCTGCCCGAACCTAATTGAAACCTGAACTGTTCGGTTTGAGGGCAGCAAAAATGATACATTTGCCCGTGTACATTCTTAAGTAGATGGCAGGGAAGACAGGGATATTGGTGATAGGAGCCTCGGGGCAGATAGGCACCGAGCTGGTAATGGAACTGCGCGCCCGCTATGGCAATGATCAGGTGCTTGCCTCCGACCTGAAAACGGCCTCTGACGAGGTGAAGGAAAGCGGCCCGTTCGAGCTTTTGGACGTAATGGACCGCGACCGACTGCGCCAGTTGGTGGTTCAATACAACATTGGGGAAGTTTACTTGCTTGCCGCGTTGCTTTCGGCCACGGCTGAGCAGAAGATCATGCAGGCGTGGAATCTGAACATGTACGGTCTTTTCTATGTGTTGGAGCTGGCCAAAGAAGGGTTCATCGATAAAGTGTATTGGCCAAGTTCCATTGCGGTCTTTGGCCCGACCACGCCCAAGTTGCACACGCCCCAATCGACCATTATGGAGCCGACCACGGTCTACGGTATCAGCAAATTGGCAGGCGAGCGTTGGTGTGAGTATTACCACAACCGTTACGGGGTGGATGTTCGCAGTTTGCGTTATCCGGGGCTTATCGGCTATAAAAGCAACCCGGGCGGAGGCACTACGGATTATGCGGTAGACATTTTTCACAAGGCCGTTTTGGGGCAACCTTTCGAGTGCTTTTTATCTGAGAATACGCGGCTGCCGATGATGTACATGCCCGATGCCATCAAGGCCACCATCGGTATTATGGAAGCGCCCAGCAAGGCGGTGAAGATCCGTTCGAGCTATAATGTATCAGGGTTTGATTTTACTCCTGCGGAATTGGCGCGGGAGATCCAAAAACACGTTCCTGCTCTCAGCATTAGCTACAAACCCGATTTCAGACAGGCCATTGCCGATGGTTGGCCAAGTTCCATTGACGATTCGGCCGCACGTGAAGATTGGGGCTGGAAAACAGAATTCACGTTGGAAATGATGACCGAGGACATGCTCCACCACTTGGCGGAACACATCGGTTAGAAGTGCGTGTAACGGATCTCGAATGGCAGATCGAACGTGTCGATGAACATGTCGATGTCTTCCTGAATGCCATCATCCTCCTCCTCAAACTCCCAAATGACCTTTACATCGAACCCATGCCCCTTGGCCTTTACGAGGGCGGTAAAAAGTTCGGCCAACGCCTTGGTGGTGGATGAGTTGTAGTACTCCAACCGCACATGCACCATGCGGATTGGTGTTTGGGAATCCTCCAATGTTTTGAAGCGCAGAATGATCGGGTCGAAGAAGTCCATGCCTTCTTCGGGGTACGAACGACCTTCAATACGCAGGGTCGATTCCTGACGATCGAGCACCACACTGGGCGTGCGGTCAGTTGCCTCTATGATCCACTTCTCCATTTGTCACTAAAGGTACAAATCCGCCCAATGATACGACCTCTGTCACGATAATCGACCAACAACTTGGAACAAAATCGGGTGTTTGCCGTAAGCCGACCATCATGGTAAGAAACATGACAGCGAAAAGTCTACTCACTCATCTATTGCTACTGACCACATTCCTCGTCTCCTTCGGGCAGACGTCTGGAACGACCTCTGGAGACACGCTGAACCAGCGCGATGCCAACAACCAGAAGCAGGGTTGGTGGAAGGTGTATAACGATGACGGGAAGTATAAGGGCTATGAGGCGAACCAGTTGGTGGAGGAGGGCGAATACCTGAACAACAAAAAAACAGGCATCTGGACCAAATACTACCCGAACGGAAATAAGAAGCACGAACTGACCTTTGCCAACAACATTGCCAACGGCTACGCCAAGATCTACTATCGTAGCGGCCAGCTACAGGAAGAGGGCATTTGGAAAATGAACCGCTGGGCGGGCGAGTACAAATACTATTTTGAGGATGGCACGCTGAAGTACGATTGGAATTACAATGAGTCGGGCAAGCGTGAGGGGCAGCAGCTCTACTTCCATGAGAACGGCATGCTGATGTACATAGGCGAATGGAAAGGCGGTAAAGAAGCGGGCGAACTGGTGGAATATTACGAAGACGGCTCCATTAAGGCGAAGCGCTATTTTGATGATGGAAGCGTGATCCCTGAAAAGACCGTGAATCTGGTGGAAGGCAAGGAATACGATGAGAACATCAAGAAGTATTCTGGGAAACCGCAACCGAGACAACTTGGCCGAGGTGAAATTGTGGACGGCTACAACAAGTTGATGAATCCTGACGGAACCGTTTCCAAAGAAGGCACCTTCAAGGACAAAAAGCTGGTGGAAGGCAAGGTCTATGTGTATGAGAACGGCAAGGTTGTGAAGGCCATCATTTACGAGGGCGGCAAAAGGATCGGAGAAGAGGCGATCGACTAACGCTGTTGGCCTATCTTTGCGGCTCACGTAACAGACGATGAGTAGCACGCTTCACTTTTACAATACCATTACACGCAAGAAGGAAGAATTCGTTCCTGCAAACCCTCCGTTTGTTGGGATGTACGTCTGTGGGCCCACCGTCTATGGCGATGCGCATCTGGGTCACGCCCGCTCTGCCATTACGTTCGATATCGTTTTCCGCTATCTGAAACATCTTGGTTACAAGGTGCGCTACGTGCGCAACATTACCGATGTAGGCCATTTGGAGAATGATGCCGACCATGGTGAGGACAAGGTGGCTAAGAAGGCTCGCTTGGAGCAATTGGAGCCGATGGAAGTGGTGCAGTATTACAAGGACCGCTACCACAGCGACATGGATGCGCTGAATAACCTCCACCCAAGCATTGAACCGCAGGCCTCTGGACACATCATTGAGCAGATAGGCATGACGCAGAAGCTACTTGACAATGGGTTTGCGTACGTATCGAACGGTTCGGTGTATTTTGATGTGGAGAAATACGCCAAGGAGCACAACTACGGGAAGCTTTCGGGAAGAAAGATCGAGGATCTGCAATCGAACACGCGCGACCTTGACGGACAGGAAGAGAAACGAAGTTCGTTGGATTTCGCGCTGTGGAAAAAGGCTTCGCCAGAACACATTATGCGATGGCCTTCGCCTTGGAGCGATGGTTTTCCTGGCTGGCACATTGAGTGCTCGGTGATGAGCAGCAAATACTTGGGCGAGACCTTCGATATTCACGGTGGCGGATTGGACCTTCTGTTTCCGCACCACGAGTGCGAGATCGCGCAATCGGTCGGTTCCAATGGAACGGAGCCCGTGCGCTACTGGCTGCACAATAATATGATCACGCTGAACGGGCAGAAAATGGCCAAGTCGTTGGGCAACACCATCATGCTGCATCAGTTCTTTTCGGGCGACCATGAACTATTGGATCAGGCGTATGACCCGCTGACCATCCGTTTCTTCATTCTACAGGCGCATTACCGAAGCACGCTCGATTTCGGCAACGAACCGTTGCTTGCCGCGCAGAAAGGCTATCAGAAATTGAAAGCCGCATTGAAAACGCTGCATTCGATGACGTTTGATGGTGGTGACGACAATGCAGCTGTTGCTTCGCGAATTGCTGATTGGGAAGAAGCATGCGCGTCTTCCATGAACGATGACCTGAACACGGCCCAGTTGATCGCCACGCTGTTTGACATGGCGTCTTACGTGAACGGCTTGAAGAACAAGCAGGAAAAGGACATTCCGAGTGTGGCTCAGTTTGCGGCTATCGGCCAGATCTATGAGTCGTATTTCTGTGATGTGCTCGGTCTGGATGCGGGCGCAGAGAACGACAACAGCGCCTCCGTTCTGAATGATGTGATGGACGTATTGCTCGATCTGCGTGGTTCGGCCAAGCAGAATAAGGATTATGCGACTGCCGATGCCATCCGCAATAAGCTGAAAGCTGTTGGTATTACCATTATGGACGGCAAGGACGGAGCCGATTGGCAGGCCGATGCGTAGGCTTGCCTCCATCGGTCTTCTGTTTCTCGTTTTTGCGGGCTGCAACCCCAATAGGCGCACACCTGCGGTTGTTGAATTGAAGTCTGCTCCAACCTTCAACGAAGATTCCGCCTACCAGTTCATTGAGCAGCAATTGGCTTTCGGGCCGCGCATTCCAGGGCTGGCAGGCCATGATAGCTGCGGCAATTTTCTGGCGAACACCTTGACGCGTTACGGTTTTGAAGTGACAGAGCAGAAAGACACCATTGTGGTCTATGCAGACAGAATGCTTCCGCTGCGGAACATCCAAGGATCGATCAATCCAGAACTTGGAAACCGCATTCTGCTGTGCGCGCATTGGGACAGTCGCCATATTGCCGATCAGGATGATGAGAATTCGGACCAACCGATAGAAGGCGCCAACGATAACGCGAGTGGTGTTGCCATTCTTCTGGAAATGGCGCGCTGCATGGCGCAGCAAACTCCCGAAGTGGGCATTGACATCGTTTTCTTCGACATGGAAGACCAAGGCAGACCTTCCAACGACAACTATGACGACCCGCTCGATCACGGATATTGCCGTGGCTCCTACTATTGGTCCAATCGCGCAGACAGCACCAAATATCGCTTCGGAATTCTACTGGACATGGTGGGTGCCAAGGATGCCATTTTCACGTTAGATGCGAATTCGATGCATCACGCGCCCGAGGTGGTTTACACCGTTTGGGACATGGGGCATCAACTCGGTTTCGGACATCATTTTCAGTACAACCGCACATGGGAGATCATGGACGACCACGCCAACCTGAACCAGTTTGCGAAGATCCCGAGCATCGACATCATTCAGCATGAAGCAAGCACAGCCTCGCGGTTCGGGGAGTACTGGCATACACACGATGACAACCTTTCGGTGATAGACCGCGAAACGTTGAAAGCCGTGGGACAAACGGTGCTGCAGGTGGTTTACAACGAACCGAAGCCATGAGCCACGAACGGCCATTCTTCAGCATCATCACACCCACCTTCAACCGTGCCCATTTCTTGGAGGAAATGATCGCCAGCGTGCAGGCGCAGACCTTCTCCGATCACGAACACATTATCGTAGATGACGGCTCTACCGATGGTACGGAAGAACTGCTGAAACCTATACTTGAAGCCGACAGTCGCATCCTCTACATCAAACAGGAAAACAAAGGCCGAAGCGTTGCGCGGAATGTGGGGATAGAAGCAGCCAAAGGCGAATACATCTGTTTTCTGGACAGCGATGATGTGTGGCTGCCGAAGCACTTGGAAACCATTCATCAAGCTACTGCCAAACACGAAAACCCGACCTTTTTCCATGCGGGACTTATTTGGTTCTACGATGATGGCTCGCCCGAACATTTGGTGCAATACGCGGCAAGAGACACGTTCTCTTCGGATGTTGAGTACGTCATCGCCAACCAGTTTGCGCCCGATTGTGTTTGCATCCATCGCGAGATCCTGCAGAAAGACCTATTCAACCCGAAACTCTTCATCAACGAGGATGTGGAACTTTGGGTCCGAATTGCAGCCCATTGTCCCGTGGTTGGCATTGGCCTACACACGGCCAAGTTGCGCGTGCATGGGGGTAATACCGACAAGGAGGTCAACGACAACATCACACCACGCATGGAGGCATTTAAACTGATGTTGGACAATCCTACGATTCGCAAACAGCTTTCCCCACCTTTCATCAAAGACAGAAAACGGGGTTTGGATGAGCTACAGTTGCGGTATTTCGAACGTTCTGGGCAGCGCGGGAAGCTGCTCACGGCCATACTTTCTTTCCTTATGAAATACCCAGGCAATCCAAGGAATTCGGCCAAAGTGGTCACGTTCCTCTACAACCTTCCGGGTGGAAGTCTGTTAAAAAGTCTGATCGCCCGAATGAAGAGCGGTAACCGTTAAGTAATTTAGCCGACCACCGTGTCCGACAGCCTCGTCATCATACCGACCTACAACGAAAAGGAGAACATCGAAAAGATGGTCCGAACGGTGATGTCGTTGCAGAAAGACTTCCACCTGCTGATCATTGACGATGGTTCGCCCGATGGAACGGCCAATTTGGTGAAAGCCATGATGCCCGAGTTCGATGGGCGGCTTTTTATTGAGGAACGGAAGGGAAAACTGGGACTGGGAACTGCTTACATCCACGGCTTCAAATGGGCGCTGCAGCGCGATTATGGGTTCATCTTCGAGATGGACTGCGATTTCTCGCACAATCCGCAAGACCTCATCAAACTCTACGAAGGGGCGGTGAACGGACCGGCCGACCTTGTCATCGGCTCGCGGTACATAAAAGGTGTGAATGTGGTGAACTGGCCCATGGGGCGCGTACTGATGTCGTACTACGCTTCGGCCTACGTGCGGTTCGTTACCGGCATGCCGATACGCGACACCACCGCTGGATTCAAGTGCTACCGCAGAATTGTGCTGGAGACCATTCCGTTGGATGAAGTGAAGTTCTTCGGATACGCTTTCCAGATCGAAATGAAATTCTTGGCCTGGAAGTATGGATTCAAGTTGCTGGAAGTGCCCATCATCTTCACAGACAGAACTGCGGGCGAATCGAAAATGAGTTCAGGAATCTTCAAAGAAGCCATTTTCGGTGTGCTGCAAATGCGCTGGAAAAGCCTGTTCACGAATTACAAAAAAGCATAAGTATGAGCCGATTTCTGATCAAAGGAGCCACCATTGTCAACGAAGGAAAACAGGAGCACAAAGACGTGCTTCTTGAGAACGGACTGATCGCCAAGATCGGAGACAACATCTCTGCAGATGGAAACGTGACCGAGATCAACGCAGACGGGCTTTTTCTCCTTCCGGGCGTAATTGATGACCAAGTGCATTTCCGCGAGCCGGGACTGACGCACAAGGGCGAACTTTTCACCGAATCGCGCGCAGCGGTTGCGGGCGGCATTACCAGCTACATGGAAATGCCGAACACGGTTCCGAACGCGTTGACGCAGGAATTGCTTCAGGACAAATACGACCGGGCCGCGCAGGTCTCGTTGGCCAACTATTCGTTCTTCATGGGGGCATCCAACGACAATTTGGATGAGGTGCTGAAAACCGATGACAGGAACGTTTGTGGCGTAAAGATCTTCATGGGCTCATCAACCGGAAACATGCTGGTGGACAATGAAGCTACGCTGGATGGAATTTTCTCCGAATGTCCGTTATTGATCGCTACGCATTGCGAAGACGAAGCGACCATCCGCGCCAACACGGCAGCGGCCATTGAGCGTTTCGGAGAGGATATTCCGATAACGGAACACCCGAAGATCCGAAGCGTAGAGGCGTGTTACCTTTCCTCTTCCAAGGCCGTTGAGTTGGCCAAGAAGCACAACACCCGCCTACACATTCTGCACATCTCCACCGAAAAGGAAACGCACCTTTTTGATAATTCGGTGCCGTTGGCGCAGAAACGCATCACGGCCGAGGCGTGCATCCATCATCTCACCTTCAACGATTCGATGTATGAAACGAAGGGAACGTTGCTGAAATGGAACCCTGCGGTGAAAACCGAAGCGGACAGGCAAGGTGTTTTCAAAGCACTGCTGGAAGACCGCATCGACATTATTGCCACCGACCACGCCCCGCACACGTGGGAGGAAAAACAGAACAAATACCTGAAGGCACCGTCTGGCGGGCCATTGGTGCAACATGCGCTCCCCGCCATGATGGAACACGTACGGAACGGTGCCATCAGCATTGAACGCATGGTGGAGAAAATGTGCCACGCACCTGCCATCTGCTTTCAGTTGGAAAATCGTGGCTACATCCGCGAGGGCTATGCTGCCGACCTCGTGCTGGTGAATCCGAACCAAGCGTGGACGGTTTCTAAGGAGAACATCCTTTACAAATGCGGCTGGTCCATTTTTGAGGGAACGACCTTCCAATCTTCCATCACACACACCTTTGTGAACGGGCATTTGGCCTACGCCAACGGCAAGCTGGATGATTCGAAACTTGGAGAACGATTGACCTTTGACAGATGAACGGTCGTTATTGGTTATTGGTTATTGGCTGCCTTTGGTTTGGCTCGTGCCAAGAGAACGCGGAAAAGAAGCCCGATTATCTGCTGGATGAAGACAAAATGGTTTCGGTAATGGTGGATATGCACTTGGTGGAAACAGCACAGAACCTGAAGGTGATCGAACCCGATTCGGCCAATCTGAACTATGATCGGATGTTCGAGTCCATTTTTGTTTCTCACGGAGTTACCAAAACCGAGTTTGACAGCAGCCTGTACTACTATTCTACCCGCACGGAAGAGATGAACGTGATCTACGATAAGGTGCTGGAACAGCTTTCGGAGCTGGAATCGGAGGTCAACTCTGACCAGTAGTCGCCTCTTTCACGTACTGCTGGCAAATGAATTCCAGCGTTTCATTCAGATCTTTGAACTTGAAATCCGGTAACGCTTTCAGCAATTTGCTGTTGTCGTAGCGGTTCAGTTGCATGGCATGATGCGCCACTTCTTTGGTGATGAACGGCTTTTTACCAGTTACCGCGCTCACCAATTTCTCCGCGCGCCACGTGAGTTCGGTCATCAAAGGCGTGGCCTCAAAGCGAGGTGACTTCTTGTTCATGTGAGTTGCAATCCGCTCAAACACTTCCTTGAACTTCCTGTTCTCCGCTCCCACAATGAAGCGCTCGTTACGTACATCCGATGCCATCAAACGGATCATCACCTCGGCCACATCCAACACATCCACGAAACAGTTTCCGCCTCGCGTGTAGAAAGGCAGTCCGTTCCACGTTCTTCGGAACATGGCGCCCGTGCTGGCGTTCCAATCGCCAGGGCCGATAATGAGTGATGGATTGACCATGAACGCGTCCAGCCCTTCCACAATACCGCGCCAAACCTCCATCTCTGCGTGGTACTTGCTTACCGCGTAGGCTGCATTGTGATCGGAATCCTTCCACTCGTTCTTCTCGCTGATCACCTCTTCCGAACCATCTCGGCCAATGGCCGCCACCGAACTGACATGACACAGGCGCACGCCATCACACTCCAAACACAGGTTCACGACATTGGCCGTTCCTTCCACATTCACCTTGTGCATGTACGGCTGCTCGGCAGGTAGGAACGTAACGCCTGCCGCACAATGATACACTTGCTCCACGCCTTCCAGCGCATCTTCCAAACTGTGCACATCAAGTACATCGCCTTTTACCCACTCTATCTTTTCCCAGATGCTTTGCGGATTTTCATGGTAATAGCCAAAGGTTCTTATCACCGAATCGCGCTTGGCCTCCGTGCGGTAGATCGCCCTCACGCGCTCCCCGTTCTCAACCAATTTAAGCAGTAGATGCGACCCTAAAAGCCCCGTTCCTCCGGTAACAAGTATCATGTTCCAAAAATATGATTCGCGTAACGTTGGCCCTTACCAAATGGCAATTCGCGATTTCTATTTTTGCGGCCATGAAAACAATGGACTCTTTCTCGTTTGCCGGTAAAAAAGCGTTGATCCGTGTAGATTTCAACGTTCCGTTGGATGATGCCTTCAATATTACCGATGACACACGCATTGTGGCCGCGTTGCCAACCATCAAAAAAATATTGAAAGATGGCGGGTCCGTTATTCTGATGAGCCACTTGGGCAGACCTAAAAACGGTCCGGAGAACAAATTCTCGCTGAAGCACTTGATCCCTCACCTTTCTGAGTTGTTAGGCGTTGAGGTTGCTTTTGCTTCCGATTGCATGGGGGAAGTTGCCGAAACTGCTGCTGCTAATTTGAGCGCGGGAGATGTGCTGCTGCTGGAAAACCTCCGTTTTCATAAAGAGGAAGAGGCGGGCGATAAGGATTTCGCTGGCCAATTGGCCAAATTGGGCGATGTGTATGTGAATGATGCCTTCGGAACCGCTCACCGCGCGCATGCTTCCACAACGATTGTGGCCGAGTTCTTCCCAGAAGACAAGATGTTCGGCTACCTGTTGGCGAAGGAAATTGAGAGCATCGATAAGGTTCTGACCTCAGCCGAAAGGCCGTTGACCGCCATTATGGGTGGTGCGAAGGTTTCTTCAAAGATCTCCATCATCACCAATCTCATCGGTCGCGTTGACAACATCATTATCGGTGGCGGTATGAGCTACACGTTTGCCAAAGCGTTGGGTGGAAGTGTAGGAAACTCATTGGTTGAAGACGATTACTTGGAAACCGCCAAGCAGATTCTGGCCGATGCAAAGGAAAAAGGTGTCCAGATTCTGCTTCCAGAAGATACCGTTGCCGGAGACGCGTTTGACAACAATGCCAACAAGCAGACGTGCGACACGAATGCCATTCCTGATGGCTGGTTAGGATTGGATATCGGTCCTGCGACCGAGAAAACCTATGCAGAAGTGATCAACGCATCCAAAACCATCCTTTGGAACGGACCGATGGGCGTTTTTGAAATGGAATCGTTCCAGCATGGAACAAAAGCCGTGGCGCTTTCCATCGCGGAAGCAACCAAAAATGGTGCATTCTCACTTATTGGTGGTGGCGATTCGGTTGCGGCCATCAACAAGTTCAACCTTGCCGATCAGGTAAGCTATGTTTCCACAGGCGGTGGCGCGCTTTTGGAGTACATGGAAGGAACCGAACTGCCTGGTATCAAGGCTATTCGTGGATAAGGTCGCGGACCGCATCGCGCGCCTTGTCAACCTTTCGGTCGAATTTATCCAAAATGGAATCCTTGTCAATGTCCTCCAGAACAGGAAGAATGAACGGTGCCAATTGCGTTACCGGTGAATAGAGAAATGACTTTTCGGCCGTTTCGCCCCGATTGAACTTATCCAGCAGCTCAAACCGCGTAAGCATCATGATGAAGATGCTCAGGATAAAGGCCATTCTGAATATTCCGAATGCCGCCCCTGCGGCTTTGTTTGCCCATCCCAACGCAACCGCTTTTGCCAATCCTTCAATAGCCTTGGCAAACATGTGTACCAACAGCACCACCCCGATAAAGATGATGGCGAAAGAGATGATCGGAAGGAATTCGTTGGTCAGATCCGTGTTCTTGTAGAGATACTCCGAAAGTTCCTGTGCAAAACGAACTGCGAGATAAACTCCCGCAATAAGTGCAACAAGCCGTGCAACCTCCATGATGAGGCCGCTGGTGAGCCCTTTGTAAAGTCCCCAGAACAATGGAATTGCCAATGCAATGTCAAGCCAACTCATCAGTACGATAATGTATGACCGTAACGCTCTGCGGTCTTTACAATTGTGCGGTTCACCACACCAAAGAATGTTTTACCGAAACGGTAGTTCTGCATCTTTTCGCGCTTTTCCTCTAAGAATGCCTCGCGCTGTGTACTGAGCATTTTGATGATGGAAATGTATTCCTTCCGTTCGTAGTTCACTTCGGCCAAGTGCATTTTGTATTCATCATCCGTCATGGCCGATAACGATTCATCCACGGTTTTCATGCTCACTTTCATGATGTCGCCCCCGGTGTTCATGTAATCGATGAGATCCCAAGACGCATTTTTTCCCTGATACAGTTGCGTGGCCTTGAAAAACGTGCGCGCCTCTACCTGATTCTCTCCCTGCAACTCCGCTTCTACATCCAGATCGGCCTGCATCTCATATCGCGCCAGGCCATTCTTCCCATAATACACATAGGTGGTGTTGATCATATTGCTTGCTTCGCGAAGCATGGCACCATCGTATGGTTTTTCCAGAACGATGGCGGGTTCTTTCAGCCCGATGATGTTGAAATCGCCTCCGGTTGATTCAGCAATGGACTTCCACTCGGCCTGTTCGGTCTGGTTGGAATAGGTGAGAAAATATAGGGAATGAATGACAATGCCCTTGTCTTTTGCGTCCTGAACGGCCTTTTTGTAACCCGGCCCGGCCGATGGTTTTCCGTTGCCGGCCAAGAACAGCATCCGTGCAGAATTGGGATGCTGCGACCACGAGATGTCGTTGATGGCCACATCCAACGCGTGTCCCATGAAGTAGTTTCCGGGAGCCGTTACATCTTTGATCTGAAAGAACGGATATGCGGCCGCGTCAATATCATCTGTGAGGTCGGAAATGATGCTGACATAGTTGTTCTCCTTCTTGAAACTGGGGCGGCCCATGCACACGATGCCGATGCGGTAGTTCGGTGTCGGGTCGAGCCGTGACACCTCGTTCTGGATCTCCCAGAACTTACTTCTTACAGATGCAAGGATTCCGCCCGTGCTTCCACTTATGTCAATCACAAATACAACATCGATCGTTGCCTGGTCATCCGCAGTCTTGTCTTTCGAATCAAGCCTGTTGAGATCTGTGGCCGAGCCAAAATATGACGCAGCTAAAAGAAGCGCCAACATCCAATACCTTAAAACCCTCCCCATACTCTCGGCAAAAATAGTTTTTTGAACATACGAGGCATCCCTAACTAACTTTGTGCCATGAATGACCTTGATATACAACGCGATTGGCGCGAACTGGTTACACGCTTGGAAGAACGCTTTGGTAATGGGCTTGACCTTGACGCGGTGATCTTTCTGGTAGGCGTGCAGGAACTGGGGCAGGGTTATCGCGTCTTCAAGAAACAGGAGAAGACCGACCTGATGCACATTGCCATCTGCCGCCTGCTGATGCAATACGGCTATTACGAGTATTTAGGTATGGATGAGGACGGCTGGCCGCATTACAAGGAATTGGCCAAGCTGCCACGGCTCAACCCAACGCAACAAAGCCTCTTAATGAAAGAGGCTTTGATAGATTATTTCCGACAAATGGATATGCCGAACTGATCAGAGAGGGAAGGTCACGGTCTTTTCTTCCGTTTCTCCCTGTTTCAGGATAATGTAATTATCAAGATCGGCATTGCCCAGCGAGGTGGTCACATCATACTTGATGATGACATCCTCGAACCAAACAAAGGTGGATTTGCCATCTGTTCCCGAAAGGATGATCGTATCGATCTTCGACCCGATCTGCTCCGAGTAAAAACGTACGGAGGCCAGCACCACCGGCACCTGCACCGTATCTCCCGTGATAAAATTCACAGAGTCCTTCAACACCGTTACAATTCCTTTGGCATCTCTGTTCTTTTTGCACGAAGATGAACCTATGAGCAGACCCAATAGGATAAGCGGCAGTAAAAGTTTAGCGTGTTTCATTGTATTCAATTTCAACCGTAAAATTAACCGAATACTGTTTACTGAGGAAGAACAATCGTTTTTGTAGTGGTCTTCCCTTGCTCCAATTGTACTGGATTGCCATTGGACACCCGTCCTTCGTACGATACATCGCACAGCAGAACAGCATCGTACTCGTAAGTGAAATTGACCACGCCCTGTGCGTCCGAAACCAAAATTTCATCCACTTGAGAAGGTGGGTTGGCATAGATTCTCACCTCCGCACCTTCTATCGGTCGGGTTCTGTGCACGGTTCCCTGAGTTGCCGTATATTCTTCCACCACATTGATGGTGGTGGATGCCGTTTTCTGCTTTCCGCACGAGAATAGACCTACTGCCGTTACAAATAGTAGAAAAAGGAAACCCGATCTTGAAAACTTCGTATTCATCTGGAATGTTTTTTGGTTAGCCTTGCGTTCGCTTAACGGCCTTTTAGCAGCCGAAACATAAATGTACAAACAAAAGACCAGAGTAACACTATGAAACAATTGATCTTAACGCTTTCTGTTGCACTATTGAGTGTTGGCGCTTTCGCGCAGAAGCAGAAGAAAGAGCCCATTGTGCTCATCAGCACCACTTACGGAGATATAAAACTGAAGCTCTACAACGAAACACCATTGCACCGCGACAACTTTTTGGAGTTGGCCCGTTCGGGAAAGTACAATGGCTCGGTATTCCATCGCATCATCGATCGA
This sequence comes from Flavobacteriales bacterium, assembly GCA_016124845.1. Lineage (NCBI taxonomy): Bacteria > Pseudomonadati > Bacteroidota > Flavobacteriia > Flavobacteriales > Flavobacteriales bacterium. The sequence continues at coordinate 96,865 of WGMW01000013.1, read as the reverse complement.
TTCATGATTCAGGGGGGTGGTAATGCCAACTTGGGCACAATTGACAACCGACCGTTGATACCTGCCGAGATCAACCCGAAGTTCATTCATAAAAAAGGGGCTTTGGCTGCCGCGAGAACAGGCGACAACATCAACCCCGAACGAAAATCATCTGGGTCTCAATTCTACATCGTTCACGGAAGATCATTTTCAGAGGACATGATCAAGTCCATGGAGCAGCGAATGGGTATTACCTACACAGATGAGCAACGCAAAACTTATGCTGAAGTTGGCGGAGCTCCTCATCTTGACATGCAATACACCGTTTTCGGAGAGGTGATCGAAGGATTGGACGTGGTTGATAAGATCGCTGCTGTGAAGACATTGAAATCGTTGTCGCAAGAAGAGCTACAGGCACTTTACGCCAGCCATCCTGAGTTAATGGGTCAGGGAGACCGCCCGGTAGAGGACATCATCATGAAGGTGACCGTGATCAGCGAGTAACCATTTATAGAACATCCAATGAAGCAGGCCGCCAATTCAGCGGCCTGTTTTACTTTTGGGCCATGCTTAAGAAACTCGAAGAGTACGAGAAACAGATCCGGGAACTGGTTATTGCCAGCACAGACGATCTGGAGAATTTCCGCTTGCAGTTCCTTTCCAAGAAGGGAATCATCCCACAGCTTTTCACTGCATTTCGAGACGTTCCGAACGAGCAGAAAAAGGCGTTCGGGCAGAAGCTGAACGAGCTGAAAAATCTGGCTGAGGCCAAATTCAAGGAACTTCAGGCAGAACTGAAATCAAATTCAAAACGGGTTTCTGACGATGTGGATCTGACCGTTCCGCCATTCCCGATGGAAATGGGAACGCGGCATCCTGTGAATATGGTCCGTAGAGAGGTAGTGGGCATTTTCGAACGCATCGGATTCACCGTTTCGGAAGGGCCTGAGATCGAGGATGATTGGCATAATTTCTCTGCGTTGAACTTCCCTCCAGAACATCCCGCACGTGATATGCAGGACACGTTCTTTGTGGCCAAAGACCCTGACTTCGCATTGCGCACGCACACTTCTTCGGTACAGGTGCGTGTAATGGAAGGTCAGAAACCACCAATAAGGACAATTTCTCCCGGAAGGGTTTTCCGAAATGAGGCCATCTCGGCACGGGCGCATTGTATCTTCCATCAAATTGAGGGTCTTTACATTGATAAGAACGTTTCGTTTGCGGATATGAAAGACACGCTGCTCTACTTTGCACGCGAATTCTACGGCCCCGAAACAAAAATCCGCTTGCGGCCATCATACTTCCCGTTTACGGAACCAAGTGCCGAAATGGATGTTTACTGGGGACTGGAAACGGAGGCCGACCATCGCATTACCAAAGGAACCGGTTGGCTGGAAGTTTTGGGTTGCGGCATGGTGGACCCGAACGTGCTGAGATCATGCGGCATCGACCCGGAGGAATATTCCGGGTTTGCTTTCGGAATGGGCATTGAGCGTACAGCCATGCTCAAATACCAAGTAAAGGATCTGCGGTTGTTCTTCGAGAACGACAAACGCTTCCTCGACCAATTCAAAAGTGCATTTTAATAAAGCCGTCAACTTTTAAAAAGTTGACGGCTTTACAATCAACGCAAGATGAAAGAACGCATCAAAGAACTGAAGGAGAAACAGGAACTGGCCCAACTGGGCGGTGGTGAGAAACGCATCGAATCGCAACATGCCAAAGGCAAGTTGACCGCCCGTGAGCGCATTGCGCTGTTGATGGATGAAGGCAGTTTTGAGGAGATCGGCATGTTCGTCACGCACCGTTCGCAAGAGTTCGGGCTGGACAGACAGAAGTTCTTGGGCGATGGCGTCATCACGGGTTACGGAACCATCAACGGACGACTGGTGTATGTTTTCGCGCAGGATTTCACGGTTTTCGGTGGTTCCCTGGCCGAAATGCACGCCAAGAAGATCGTCCGCATCATGGATCTGGCCATGGAAAATGGTGCGCCCGTCATCGGCCTGAATGACTCTGGTGGAGCACGGATTCAGGAAGGCGTGGTCTCGTTGGGCGGCTACGCGGATATATTCTATCGCAACACGTTGGCCTCTGGCGTCATTCCACAGATCTCGGCCATTATGGGGCCTTGCGCAGGTGGCGCGGTGTATTCTCCTGCCCTCACCGATTTTGTAATGATGGTGGAGAATTCGAGCTACATGTTCGTAACAGGTCCGCACGTGGTAAAAACAGTGACACACGAAGAAGTTACCTCGGAGGAACTGGGCGGAGCGAGTGCGCATTCCGCCAAATCGGGTGTTACGCATTTCTCGTGCGGCAACGACCTTGCCTGCATCGAACACATCAAGAAGTTGCTCAGTTACATGCCGCAGAACTGCGAAGAGGAATCGCCACAGCTGCCATACAAAGCGAGCGAAGAGTCGAGACCTGCACTTGATGATATTGTTCCTGAAAACCCGAACCAGCCCTACGACATCAAAGAGGTGATCGCTGGTGTGGTGGATGAAGGCTCGTTCTTGGAGGTTCACAAGGATTTTGCCGAGAACATTGTGGTAGGCTTTGCCCGATTGGCAGGGAAGAGCATCGGCATTGTGGCCAATCAACCGGCCGTTCTGGCGGGTGTGTTGGATATTCATGCTTCGCAGAAAGGTGGGCGTTTTGTGCGTTTCTGCGATTGTTTCAATATTCCGCTTTTGGTGTTTGAAGATGTTCCAGGCTTCCTTCCAGGAACCGATCAGGAGTGGAACGGCATCATCTCCAACGGGGCCAAACTGCTTTACGCGTTCAGCGAAGCCACGGTTCCGCGCATTACCGTCATCACGCGAAAAGCGTATGGTGGTGCTTACGATGTAATGAACAGCAAGCACATTGGTGCGGATATGAACTATGCTTGGCCTACGGCCGAAATTGCGGTGATGGGCGCGAAAGGTGCTGCGGAGATCATCTTCCGCCATGAAATACAGGCGGCTGATGACCCGGAAACGAAACTCAAGGAAAGGGAGCAGGAGTATCTGGAGCATTTTGCCAATCCATACCGTGCGGCCGAACGCGGCTACGTGGATGAAGTGATCATTCCATCAGAAACCCGTGAAAAGCTGATCAAGGCGTTCTCCATGCTGAAGAATAAAGCACGGACGCTTCCGCGGAAAAAACACGGGAACATTCCGTTGTAGGTTCGGAATTCTTAAGGATTGCTTTCCTTTACGGGTGCAGATCAACCTCAAACCCCACATTATGATTTGCATGATCCGCATTTTGCGCACGCTTGTGCTGCTCGCTTTTCTGTTGCCGTCCATGGTGTACGGGCAATCGAAAAAGGACAGCCTGCTCCACGTACTCAGCTCTTCCGGGTTCAGCGATTCGCTGTGCAACGACCTGATATGGGTGTACGTGTTCAACCAGCCCGATTCGGCTATTTATTTCGGCAACCGAGGGCTTGATTGGGCCAAGGCGCACGAGAAAGAGAAATTCCTCGGAACGCTGTACAATCGCATTGGCGTGGCCTATGACGTAAAGTCCATTCCAGACTCTGCACTTTACTGGTACAATCTGGCGTTGAACCAGGCCAGAAAACGGGGAAACTTACAGACCGAAGGCGGAGCACTCAACAACATCGGTCTCATCTATTGGAACAATGGCGAACTGGACAAGGCCATTGACCACTACATCCGCGCAGCGCAGAAGTTTGAACAGATCGGAAACCTGATGGGGTTGGGGAACACCTACAACAACATCGGCATCATTCTTTTTGAGGACAACCAGATCGAAAAGAGCATGCGCTACTATCGGCAGGCGCTCAAGATCCGCTTCAAGACAGGACACAAGACGGGAATTGCGGCCACCTACATCAATATCTCGCAGCTTTACGCCAAAGACTACCTCAACAACAGCGATTCTTCCATCCATTATGTGCTTTCGGCCATCCCGCTTTACAAAGAGGTGAACGACCTCTACGGCCTGTCGCGGGCGTATCGAGAACTTGCAGACAACTATGCGGGCGTGGACCGCTACAATGATGCGTTGGTTGCCTACCGCCAAGCGCTGAGCATACAGGTGGGTCTGGGGAACTCGGAAGGGTATGCATCCACCTATTACAACATTGCGGGAATCTATAAAAAGCTGCGTGACCCGAAGAATGAGCTGGCCTATTTGGACTCGGCCCAGATACTGGCCGAGCGGAACAAAGACCTGTCGTTACTTTGGAAAGTTTACCGCACCAAGGCCCGAACTTTTGGAAGAATCGGGCGGCACGAAGACGCTTATCCGTACTGGATCGCCTACGACAACCTGAAAGACAGTCTGGTGAATGCGGAGCGGAGTCTTCAGGTTGAAGAATTGGAAACGCAATACCGAACCGCCCAAAAAGACCGCGAGATAGCAGACAAGAAAACCGCCTTGGCCGAAGCGCGGCTGAAACTCGAAAACCGCACCAAATGGATATTCGGACTTCTTGGCGGGCTGGCCTCCTTTCTATTGCTTGCCTTTGCTCTATTTCAGGTTTACCGAAGAAAAACACAGGCCGATAAGGATGCAGCCATTATTGCCGAGCGCGAGCGCGGATTGCAGGCCATGATACAGGCCACGGAAGAAGAACGGAAACGCATTGCAAAAGACCTGCACGATGGAATTGTCCAATCGCTTACGGGACTGAGCCTTCGATTGCAGAAGGGATTTTCCATGGTAGAAGAACCCTCCGAGGAGTTGAAAAGCCGCTACCGCGAATCGAACACCATGCTGAACGAATCGATTGCCGAACTACGGAACATCAGCCACCAAATGATGCCACGTGTGCTGAGCGATATGGGATTGATCCCTGCGCTGCAGGACATGCTTGAAAAAAGCCTCGGCAGCACCGACATCCAATATGAGTTCGAGCACCACAAAGTGGAAGGGGAACGATTCCCAGAAAATCTGGAAGTGAGCCTTTACCGCATCTGCCAAGAACTGGTGAACAACATCATCAAACATTCGGACGCAAAAGCTGTCTCGGTGCAGTTGCTAAAAACCGCTTCGCACTTGGTTCTGGTTGTGGAGGACAACGGAAAGGGATTTACATTTGATTCGCCCGAAAACAGCAACGGAATCGGATTGATGAATATTTCCAGTCGCGCCAAAGCGCTGAAAGGAGAAGTGAATTACGAGCCAAGCCCCGAACATGGAACTGTCGCAACCATTAGAATACCATTACCATGAGCGACATCCGATTGATCTTAGTTGATGACCACCAGATCGTTCTTGACGGCCTCAAAGCCCTTTTGGACGATATCGATGGTTTTGATTGTGTGGCCACGGCCGATAATGGCCAAAAGGCGCTTGACCTTCTAAAGGTTTTCGATATCGACCTTGTGCTCATGGACCTCGACATGCCTGTGATGAACGGGGTGGATGCCACCCGAAGGATCAAAAAAGATCATCCGAACGTAAAGGTCATTTCACTTACGCAGCACAACGAGCGCGGCATGGTGCAGCAATTGCTCGAATGCGGATCGGACGGCTACCTGCTCAAGAATATCGCTCAGGATGAACTTGCCAATGCCATACGGAAAGTTGTTTCGGGCGAACGCGTCTTCTCTGAAGAAGTGACCATGAGCCTGGCAGGAAAAGCCGTGGAAAAGAATGCGAATGGCGTGGAGGTGGAACTCACCGAACGGGAAATTGAGATCCTGACACTCATTGCCGAAGGGCTGAGCAGCAAGCAGATCGGAGAGAAGCTCTTCATCAGCCCGCGCACGGTTGACACCCACCGCACCAACCTGATGAACAAACTCGACATCCACAACATTGCAGGATTGATCCGCTTTGCTTTGAAGAACGGCTACGCGTAACACGCAAATCATAAAAGACGTTAGATCGTCCGATTGTCAAAAACCACTTGGCTCATTTTTGCGTTCGCATTGGCAAAACATCGGTATCATTACCGCCCAAACAGAATAGAACTCCATGAATTTCAATTATCGCACACTCCTAACGATCGGCCTTTCGCTGGTCATTTCACTTACGGGTTTCGCGCAAGACGACTCGCTGAAAGGCTGGCAGCACAAAGACCCATCAGAAGGAACACCTGGCGTTGGAACCGACAAAGCCTACGAACTGCTGAAAGACCGCAAACCGACCAAAGTCGTGGTGGCCATTATCGATTCGGGCGTTGATACCGACCACGAAGACCTGAAAGAACACATTTGGACAAACGAGGACGAGATTCCAGGAAACGGAATTGATGACGATAAGAACGGCTACGTGGATGACATCCACGGCTGGAATTTTCTTGGAAATGCCGCTGGTGTGAACTTGGACGAGGCCAATCTGGAGATTACACGCATCTACCGAAAACTGGCACCGAAGTTCGGAGAGATTGAATCGGAAAAGGATGTTGCCAAGGCCGATCGCGAAGACTACAAACTGTTCAAGAAAGCGGAGGAAACGATCCTTAAAGAGCTGAACGAGTCTGCCAACGAATTCGGACAGATCGATGCGTTTGTCACCGTTTACAAGGCTGCCGACAGCACCGCCAAGGCAGAACTCGGTGAGAATTACACGACCGAGCAACTGCTGAGCTGGGCACCCGAATCAGACGACCTCAAACTTTATCAAAGTGTTCTTGCGGGTTTGGCGCAGGACGAAACCTTCAGTTTCGAAGGGCTGATGGATTACCACAAATACCTGAAGGACAAACTGGAATATCACTATAACCCACGGTTTGTGGACCGTGCTGTTTTAGGTGATGATTACGAGAACACATCCGAGCATTTCTACGGAAACAATGATGTTTCTGCTCCGCACAACGACCACGGCACGCACGTTTCAGGAATTGTAGGCGCTGTGCGAAACAACGATATCGGTATGAACGGTATCTGCGAGAATGTGGAACTGATGATCCTTCGCACCGTTCCTAACGGAGATGAGTTCGACAAGGATGTGGCCAACGCCATTCGCTATGCGGCCGACAATGGCGCGCAGATCATGAACATGAGTTTCGGTAAGCCTTATTCTCCGCAGGTGGATGCTGTTTACGAGGCGATCAAGTATGCCGAGGACAAAGGCGTGCTCATGGTTCACGGAGCTGGAAATGACGCGGCCAACATCGACAAAGTGGCCAATTATCCCAATCCGTATTACTCTTTCCAGAAGAAACCATGCGCCACGTGGCTTGCCGTTGGCGCTTCTGGCCCTACCGAAGATGACCACTTGGTTGGCGTTTTTTCGAACTATGGCAAGAAGAAACTGGACATTTTCGCGCCTGGCGTACAGATCTATTCGGCAAAGCCAGATGATACGTACGAGTTCGCTGATGGCACAAGCATGGCCGCTCCTGTGGTTACAGGTGTTGCCGCGCTCATCAAATCGTATTTTCCCAACATCACCGCTGTTCAGTTGCGGGAACTTCTGATGGAGTCGGCCACAGATTTTTCCAAAGAAAAAGTGTTGATGCCCGATGAGGACCGCGACCCTACCAAGTTGACCAAATTCAAAAAACTGTCGAAAACAGGTGGCATCGTGAACGCTTACAACGCGGCCAAACTGGCGTTGACAAAATATTCTGAGTAGGCTTCCGTTACTTTTTCATTAAATTGGGGTAACCAAATCCTCCCCTACCATGAAAAAGTTCATAGCCGTTATTGCTGGTCTGCTGGTAGCTTTTGTGCTCGTTACAGCAGGTACGTTCGCTTCCATCAAATTCTTTGGAAACTTAGATGTCTTCAGCCTTTCCATTGATGGTCTCAGGCAGACCATTTCGGCACTTTCTGTCATTGGGCTGGTGCTGGTCATTGTTTCTCATGCCATCGGCTCCTTGGCAGGTGGAGTTACGGTCGGGTTTATTCTGAAGGAAGATACGATGAACGTTGGACTGACACTTGGGGCCATCTTGACGGTCCTTGGCATGGTCAATATGATCATTGCGGATGTCTATCCTGATTGGTTCTATCTGGATTTCTTCGTGTTCATTCCCTTGTCTATGTTTGGCGCCAATTACACGTCCAAACTATAGCACTTGAAACAGACGGAGAACCTGATCATCGGCCTCGGAATTGCTGGCCTGAATCTCTGTCACCAGCTCGAAAAGGCAGGAAAGTCATTTCTGGTTATTGACCGTTGCCCCGAAAATTCATCTTCGCTGATCGCTGGCGGAATCTACAACCCAGTTGTTCTTAAACGTAAAGTGAAAAGCTGGAAGGTTGACGAACTGTTTCCATTTCTGGTTCAGACTTACCGAGAACTCGAACAGCAACTTGGCGTTGATTTTCTGTTGCACGATTTCCCGATTCTGAAACCGATAAGTTCAGCGGGTGAGCTAACTGAGTGGCAACAGGCCGTTGATGAAAACCGACTTTCTCCGTATGTCAATTCAGTTGAGAAGAAAGTTCCTGAAGGCCCGTTTCAAAATAGTGTCCTCGGAAGTGTTACAATAAAGATTTCGGGTTTTGTCCGAATTGAAAAATTGGTAACTGCCTATCGAAATTACCTGAAAGAAAAAGAACTTTTGGTAGAGGATGAGCTCTCCTATCAAGCACTTAAAACTGAGAAAGCGATTACATACAACGATATTTCAGCCGACCGTATTGTTTTTTGTGAAGGTCGCTTCATCTCCGAAAACCCGTTCTTCAACTGGTTGCCGTTTCGGCCAACCAAAGGTCAGATGCTTACCGTTCGCGTTTCGGATGATCTAACACCCGACAGAATCTACAACCAGCAGTTTCTGCTGTTCCCAACGGAAGAGAAGAACATCTTCCGCCTTGGCGCAACTTACGAATGGCACAATTTGGATGAGACACCAAGTCAAAAATCCACCAAAGAGTTGCTTGAACGCGCACAAAAGGCCTTAAACATCGACTTTGAGGTTTTGGATGCTCAGGCGGCCATTCGCCCCAACGTAGCCGACAGAAGACCGACCATTGGCCGTCACCCTGAAATGGAAAACGTGCTTCTGTTCAATGGCATGGGTTCCAAGGGTGTGATGCTTGCTCCTTACTTCGCGGAGCAACTGATAAACCATATTTACGAAGGGGCGGAAATTGACCAAGAAGTGAATTTGAACCGCTTCGGCAAGCGCTACACGAATTCTTGAATACCGAGTTCTTTGGCAATCTGAGCTTTCAGTTTGTCTTTCACCTCTTGCTCACTGACTTCTTTCCTCAACTCTGCTTGCATGGAAGTGACCGCTTTGTCGTCAATTCCGCAGGGAATGATGTGCTTGTAATACTCCAGGTCAGTATTCACATTTAGTGCAAAGCCATGCATGGTTACCCAGCGGCTGGTGTGCATACCGAAGGCGCAGATCTTCCGTGCTTTTTCGGGTTTTTCCCAATCGATCCACACGCCTGTAAAACCTTTAGGTCCACGACCTGCAATGATGCCATATTCAGCCAACGTGGCGATGATGGCATCTTCGAGCTTATCGATGAACTTATGGATGTCGTGGAAGAAGAAATCGAGGTCGAAGATCGGATAACCGACAATTTGGCCTGGGCCGTGGTAGGTGATGTCGCCTCCACGGTTGATGTGATAGAACTCCGCGCCATGTATCTTGAGTTCGCTTTGCGTTAGCAGGAGATTTTCCTCCTTTCCGCTTTTGCCCAATGTGTAAACGTGCGGATGCGAACAGAAGATCAATCTACTTTCTGTGTGCTTCGGGTATTCTGGATTGAGCTTGTTCCACTTTTTGCGTTCCACCATTTCGTGGAACAGTTCCAACTGGTAATCCCAACATTCCTTGTACGGAACGAGGCCTTTGTCTTCGAAATAAACGTTGTGCTTTTCCATTGAACCGCAAAGACGCAAAGTCAGCGCAAAGGTCGCAGAGATTATTTAACTACAGAGAACACAAAGTCGGACACGGAGTTCGCAGAGTGTGTCCCCCTTTGGGGGATTTAGGGGGCTACAACTTGGCCAATTCGCCCTTCAAATGGTCAATCACCTTAACCTCCGTGATGTCAACACCTTTTTTCTCTCCGAGGAAAAATGAAACCCAATCTCCCAAGTGAATCAGATACAGCGCGCGCTGAAGGTCTGATGTTCCCTTCGACCAAACCTCAACAATAGTGTTCGTGTACTCCGAAAGCGTGCCTTTGTTGATTTCCATCCGTGCTTGAATGTTCTTGAAATCCGTCTCGTTGCGAAAAATGACAACTGCCAGGTCTTCGTTCTTGTCTCTCCACCCAACCAGTTCGTTGTGGTTCATCTCTGGAATAACGTGATGCCAGCAGAGCATCTTAGCATTCTCGTTCACCTGCTGGCGGAAGCGCGTGGCCACACCCCCAAAACCATCTGCCGCATAGATCACAGGAATTTTACCGAACAGCTTTTCCGTTACCTGCTTGGCTTCGTCCTGAATCGCAATTTCGTTGTCATCCAACAGTTTGATCGCAGCTTCCAGTTCTTTCTCAAACTTTTTAGAAATGATGTCGTGTGCATGCAACACGTACAGCACTTCTGGGAATGAAAGCCCGAAACTTGCACGTGGCGGCTGCCCTCCTGGAATGCCAATGAAATCCCAACCGAACTCATCGGCCATTTCCTTCAGTTTTCCACCGCTGGAAACGACCACGATCTTGGCTCCTTCCTCATGCGCCAACTTAGCTGCGCTAATGGTTTCTTCGGTATTTCCTGAATACGAACACGCCAAGAAAAGCGTGTTGATGCCCACAAAATTTGGGATGAAATAGCCGTTGTTGGTGACAATCGGCACGCGTGCCTCTGAAGCCACAACCTCAGCCGCTATCGTTCCTCCTATTCCTGAGCCCCCGAGCCCAGAAATGAGCACGTTGGAGATGTTCGCGTTCCAATCAGATGGCTCGTAGGCATTGCCGATAACGATGGCATGTGCTACCTGATTCGTGAAGTCCTTGATAAGTTCTTTCATGTCAATTGACGTCTTTGTAAACAATAGGAAGACGGACAAAACTACCGTTATCTCCGCCCGTTTTGATATTCAGTTTTTCTGGTCGGATGCTTTCTTCGGGAATGTCGAAATGATCCTTATCGGCCACTCCTATTGCCATTCGGATTCGATTGCCCGCCATGACCGTATAACTGGTCGGAATCATGTTGATGACCGTCTTCTTAAACTCATCTGGTTTGAGTTTCACCATGTCCTTCTCTTTGAACGAATGCTGTGGAAAACAGCACGAATAATCGCCATCCTTGCACAGGTTCACATGGTTGATGTCGAGCATCCCTTCGGTGATGTAGCGGCTGGTGCCGTCAGGAAGCACTTCTTCCAAGTACGCGAAAACATGGCCTTCTCCTGTGTTGGTGCTCAAATTCAAATGAACTTCTGGATGACCCGTTATCTCCACATCCTTTTCCAGAACGGGCCCATCAAAAACCTCCATCAACAGATCCTGACCTCCTCGCGGGCCGTAATACGTTTTCTCATATTTGTAGAGCGTGGTCAATGAGTTCCAGCGTGTGCCACCACCTTTTTCCCCGTAGCCTGTTGTGGTGTTGTAATCGCAATTGTACGTCACGATCTCTTCCTTGGCGGGTTTTTCGTTCTCAAGCAATTCTGGCGAAAAGAACATCTCGGTCGATTGCACCTCTTTTGGGGGCCACGTGTTGGAAGCCTTCCACGCCTGCTCGCCCATGGTGAAATAATTAACTGGCGGTTCCTTATCCAATCCCGTGTCGATTCCCTTCACATATTGATCCAGGAACCGCAGTATCTCCATTTTGATGTTGAGTTCCTTTTCCTTGTTTCCTGTGAAATTGGTGAAGTATTGCCCTGGACCATGATCCCAAGGACCGATCATCACCCGCTTGGTGTTCGAAGTGTTCCAAAAACCTTTGAAAACCGAGTTCGGAAGCGCACCATCGAACCAACCCGAGATACGGAAGATCGGAACACCACCCGCCTGAATGTCTTCTTTACGGTTGTGAATGCTACAGTCGTCTGCCGTTAGCTCCGCACCGTGGCCACGGTCTGGTTCATCACGCGCCTCAATGCGATAAAGGCCATCGAAAATGTCGTAGTTGTCCTTGTGCTGCTCCATGGCCACATGCAGCTCCTCTCCCTTTTTGTCGCCATCGACAGGGTGCGGCTGTTTCACAAACGTGTCGATCTTCTTCCCGAAAACCGACATGTTATTGTTATCCAGCGAGTTGGTGGTCAACTTCCAAACCTTAATGAACGGTGACTGACGGATTCCTCCTGGAAAAACGATGTCGGTATAGAGGTCCCAGATATTGCTGCGCGGAACACACGCTTTCAGCGATGGGTGCTTCGTAATGAGCGCCAACTCGGCCGTTGTTCCCGTGTAGGAGATTCCAGTGGTGGCGGTCTTCCCATCAGACCACGGTTCTTTCACGATCCAATCGAGCATCTGCCCCATGTCGTTCACTTCCTGTGGCGAAAATTCCATGTCGCGGTGACCATAAGACGCGCCCGTTCCGCGCAAGTCAACAATCGCGACAGCATAACCGTGCGAGTTGAAGAACTTGACCTCATCCTCGGCAACACTTCCGAAAGCTGGGTCTTTCAGTCCACGCCAAAAGGCTTTGAGCTCGAATGTTCGCACATACCGAACGAAATAAACTACGGTCGGCACCTTCTTTCCTTCCTCCAAATTCTTTGGGAGAAAGACATCCACCGCCAGCTTCACGCCATCGCTCATCGGCACATACCGCGAATAATAATCGAAGGCCGCTTTGTACTGCGGTTCGGGGCTGTAGTGGGTTTGTCCAAGGGTTTTGTCGCCTTCCTTGCCTCCACCCGCTTGGGCGGGAGAAAAAAGAAAAAAGAGAACAAGAACAAAGGAAAGACGAAGGCTGCTTGCAAGCAGGATTCTCCCCTTTGGGGAGATGCCGAAGGCAGAGGGGCTTGTGGGGTTGTTTTTCATGCGAACGCGAATATAGTGTGTCTCAAAGTTTTGAAGCGAGGAAGCCTTGGCCTCGGCTGTTATCTTTGCGCAAAATTTTACGCATGCACGAACTAAGCGAACAGGAGATTGTCAGACGCGATGCGCTGAAGAAGCTCGAAGACCTTGGCATTGACCCGTATCCAGCGGCCGAATTCCCCGTGAACATTCTTGCTACGGACCTGAAGAAACGTTTCGAGGGTGGCGAAGAGTTGAACGATGTGGTTCTTGCTGGTCGCTTGATGAGCGTGCGTGTGATGGGAAAAGCCTCGTTTGCGGAGCTGCAAGATGCTTCTGGCCGTGTGCAGATCTACATCGCGAGAGACGAGATCTGCCCTGGCGATGACAAGACGCTTTATAATGAGGTGTTCAAGAAACTGCTCGATTTCGGTGATTTCATCGGCATTAAAGGGCATGTTTTCAGAACGCAGGTTGGCGAAACTTCAGTACATGTGAAGGAATTGACCGTGCTTGCCAAGTCGGTGAAGCCGCTGCCTGTGGTAAAGACCGATGCAGACGGAAAGGTGCATGATGCGGTGACCGATGCGGAGTTCCGCTATCGTCAGCGGTACGTGGATCTTGTGGTGAACCCGAAAACCAAAGAGGTTTTCAAGAAGCGCACGAAGCTTTACAGCGTGTTCCGCGATTACTTCAACGAGCATGATATTTTGGAGGTGGAAACGCCTATCCTGCAGGCCATTCCTGGTGGTGCAGCTGCACGTCCGTTCATCACGCATCATAACGCGCTGAACATTCCCCTTTATCTGCGTATTGCGAACGAGCTTTACCTGAAGCGATTGATCGTGGGCGGTTTCGATGGCGTGTACGAGTTCGCCAAGGATTTCCGTAACGAAGGCATGGACCGCACACACAATCCTGAGTTCACGGTGATGGAGATCTACGTGGCCTACAAGGATTACAATTGGATGATGGACTTCACCGAGAAGCTTCTCGAAAAAGCCTGTATTGCGCTGAATGGCACGACCGAGATCAAGTACGGAAACATGGAGGTGAGCTTCAAAGCGCCTTATCCACGCGTACCGATGCTGGATGCCATCAAGGAGCATACAGGTGTTGACATCACTGGCATGGGTGAGGAAGAATTGCGCCAAGTGTGCAAAGACCTTGGCGTGGAGGTTGACCCAAGCATGGGCAAAGGCAAACTCATCGATGAGATCTTTGGTGAGAAATGTGAGGCGAATTATGTTCAGCCAACATTCATCACGGATTATCCCGTTGAAATGTCGCCACTGACCAAAAAGCACCGCAGCAAAGAAGGATTGGTGGAGCGCTTTGAGCTGATGATCTGCGGAAAGGAGATTGCCAACGCATACTCTGAGCTGAACGATCCGTTGGAGCAGCGCGAGCGTTTTGAAGAGCAAATGCGTTTGGCCGACCGTGGTGATGATGAGGCCATGATGATCGATCAGGATTTCTTGCGCGCATTGGAATACGGCATGCCGCCAACTTCAGGAATGGGCATCGGCATGGATCGCTTGGCCATGATGCTGACCGACCAGCATTCTATTCAGGACATTCTGTTCTTCCCTCAGATGCGGCCAGAGAAAAAGACAGAGAAGAAAGTAGAGCTGAACGAGAACGAGAAACTTGTTTTCGACATTCTTGCCAAGAACTCGCCCATGGACCTGAACGACCTGAAAACCCGATCTGCTCTCAGCGGAAAGCAGTGGGACAAGAGCATCAAAGGGCTAACCTCTATGGGCGTTGCCAAGGTGACCAAGACGGATGCTGGGTTGACCGTGGAGGCGGTTTAACACCAAACCGAACGCTTCAAATACTATTCTTTGTTTCGTTTCGTTGTCCAACGCATGCGCTGGACAACTACGCTTGTTTTAATCCTTCTTGTTGGGAAGTTTGGCCTGGCTCAACTCCCAAAGATCGATGATGTGAATGGTGCTGGCCGTAAGGTGGCCTTCCGCCCGTTTTTGGGCAGGGTTGCTTCCTACACTGAGTTCTTAGGGCTGGGAACAGGCGTGACCTTGAACCTTGAGGGTTCTCCGATCATGACCGACATCATGACCTTGAACATTCGTTTCGGTGCTGGAGCTCTCGGTCCCTATACCGCTGGATATATCAAATACAGGGCCTCTCTGATATACGCGCTTTCAGCCGAATTCGGGAGGCGCAGAAACCGATTGACGATTGGTGGTGGCCTATGGAACGTATACTTCTCGCAAACTCAAAACCCATATTGGGAACCTATCCCTGCCTACATGGAATTCAACCTCTTCGGCTCGGTCGGGTATCGGTATCAGGCTCCCACGGGATTCCTGTTCGGGACAAAACTCTACTTGATCGGTGGCCAGTCCGAATATGGGCCAACGATAAGCAAACGGAACAACTATCCCGTTTTCTCTATTTGGCCAAGTGCTTATATCGGGTATCGCATTCCTTCGTGGAAACAGCACAAGGAGTTTGTGGCATACGCAAGGATGGAACGGCCAGAACGAAACGCTTACCGTAAAACCGAGCGGGAACGCTTGCGAAACACGCTTGCCGAAGTTGCTCAGCAGGATACAGGGCTAATTTGGCGAAACAGCGAATTCGGTCTAAGCATTTTCGGCCCTGCTGTGGTAACGGTTCACTACACGCTTTATGTGCCTCTTTCTCCTCGCAAAGTGGCCAACTACTATTTCCGAACAGGCTTGGGAACCGCCATGCCATTGCTTCAAGGCCACTTGGATATGGGAATGGCGTTTCTTTGGAACAACACAGGGTTTCAGGTTGGTGGGGGGCTTGCCGCCTCATTGTTCAATGCAAGTGTGGATCCTTATGTCACGCTGCGCGGGAAAGTGAACCTTGACAAAGGATTTTCGGGTTTTGCTGGAATGAACCTGATATGGAGCTTGGGCCAACCGTTTACGTTCATCAATAAGGTCGGGAAACCTTACATCCTACCAACCGTTGGGGTTTCCTATCGGCTCAGCCGAGCAAGGCGTTAATCCTCCTCAAACGTTCGGTGAATAAACCCGATCACATCATCCAAAGAACCCGTTTAATTGCCGTTGGTGGCAAGGTAGCTCAACTATTCATGTTCATCGGTCCAAAACGCTTGGGTCAGATAAAACACTGTGTCAATAAAATAGAGCATGCCATTCTGAGTAAGAACATTCTCATCGTGCAGATCCTCCAGAATAACGCCAGCGCCAGCATGTAAATAATCGTTGTTTCGCGTATTCTTAAAACCATTCGTTTCCAAGAAACTGCGAACTTCAGAAAGGTCTGTAAGTATCGTACTTATTACAAATCGCTGTTTTACCATGGCATGCAAGACATGGTCTATTTGTGTAAATCCTACCAGCTCATAGGCCGTGTCAGTAAAAAAGTAATTATGCAGCAACAGATTGTGCAGATAGTCGCGCCACGTTTCAAAATAGATGGCATCATTCAGTTTCAGAACATGGTCTTGGTCTTTAAGATAAACCCTCTGTTCTGCGCCCTCGCTCACATAGTTTGAAATATCGATGCTTTCCTGCCAAAGCCCCGATCTGCGAGCAAAAGCACTTATGCGCTCTGCTTCTTCACCTTTGACCTGCTTAAGGCTTTGAGTCGTTGTGCTTGTTGGCGCGCCTGTTCCAAGGTTACTGATAACTGCTTGGATAGTTGCTCCGAACCTAACCTTGCTCTTTCCTGAAATGACAGCTCGTAATTCATCCTTAAGTCTTTGAGACATTTCCGATTACGAAGTTACAGAAATGCTCTCATTCGAATACCCGATGAATAAACCCGATCACCCCATCCATAAAAACCTGCTGGTCGTCCCACAGGGCGAGGTGGCTGCCATTCGGGCAGTAGAGGTATTCCCCGTTCTGAACAAGGGTTGACATCTCCTTCATTTCCTCAGGGTTCATGCTGTCGTACTTGGCTCCGACCATCAACGTGGGAACAGAAATTTCATGCAATCTGTCCCAAACGCTCCAGTCCTTCAGAATACCGCCTGGAACAAACTCGCTTGGGCCTTGCATATAGGTATAAACATCCATGTTGAAGTGCGAGAAGCTGCGCGCAACTGGCTCAGGAAATGGATAAATGCGGCAAATGTGTTTGGCGTAGAATTCCTTCTCCACCAATTCCAAGTAAACAGGGTTTGAGTAATCGCCCGCGTCTTCATACATCTTCAGCGTGTCCACCAAACTCGGGCGGAGTTCTTCGCGGAGTTTGTTGTTGTAAGCCGCGTATTTATGGAAATCGGCCGTCATGTTGCAGATTACCAATCCTTTCAGGTTCTGTTGGTACTTGAGTGCATATTCCATGGCAAGAATACCGCCCCAACTTTGTCCGAGAAGAATAAAGTTGTCCTTGTTCAAACCCAATTTCTGGCGCACCTGCTCTACCTCCTCTACAAACCGTGGTATGTTGTAAAGGCTGGTGTCAGTCGGTTGATCGGAGTAATACGAACCAAGCTGGTCGTATTCAAAAAACTCAATATTCGCCTTCGGGAAAAAGCTCTGGAAGCTCTCCAAGTATTCGTGCGTTCCCGCTGGGCCACCGTGCAGGATCAGCACTTTCATCGGGCTGTTTCCAAAACGCTTCGTCCAAACCTTGTAGCCTTCTTTCAGGTCGATCATCTGAACTCCGCCAGCCTGATAATTGCCAGGGGTTTTGAAATCATTGTATTCGCAAGATGGTGTTTCGGCAACCGCTTCTTCTTGCTTTGGTTGCGAACAGCTTACAAGGCCAAGAACGGCCAACAGGAAAAGGTATCTCATCGGGTTGAATTTCGCCCTAAGATAATTGCCTTCATTTTATGCTTTGACCAGTTCGGTAAGTTCTTGCACCGACAAAGGCGCATCGCTGGTTTGGATGGTGCTGATGACCTCGTCCACCTTGGTGGCGGAAAGATCCAGTTGACGGCCCACGTTGCGGCACCATTCCAACTCGGCATCATCCGCTTTCATGTCGAAATACACGAAACTGCACAGGCGCACAAACACGTCTTCCTTATCAGTAAGCGAACCGAGATTGCGCGCATACATTTCGGGCGAACGACAGATGCGGTCAAATTCACCTGGGTCCACGGAGTTGTTGTGGGCAAACAGTTTGATGAAGAAATCCTCCTTCAGATCGACCGTTCCATCGGCCTTTGCCAGTTGCACCAGCAAGGCCAACATGGTTTTCGTTTCGTCAGCTGTCATTTACTTTTCCTCTTTTTCGTTCTTGTCGGAGTCATCCTTTGGAGCAGATTTCGGTGCTGGTTTTTCTTCCACCCCAGCATCCTGAACTTCCTCATCTCCACCCTCTTTTCCTTTCAGGTATTCAGGCAGATTCAACCCTGCCATTTGGAACATCTCCTGCAAAGGCGGAACGGAACCGTACATTCCAGAGATGAAGTCGGCCGTGTTTGTCTTGCCGTCCTTTCCTTTCGAACCGCTGTCCCAAACCGTCACCTTGTCGATCTTCACATTCTGGATGGCCTCGGCCTGAAGTCTTACAAGCTGTTCCAGTTTGTCCGCGATCATCAGCATGGCTGCATCTTTCGAGTTGTTTCCAGCCGCGCTGACCAATTGTTGGAAACCTTGCGCCTGCTTGCTCAATACCTCGTAAAGACCTTGTGCCTCCGCTTGTTTTCTGAACAGGATCGCATCGGCCTCACCTTTGGCAATTCTTCGGATGCGCTCTGCTTCCGCCTCGGCATCGATCTCGATCTTGGTCTTATCAACCTCCGCGCTTACAACCTGATTGGCAGTTTGCGTGGCGCGCTCTTTCTCGGCACGGGCGCGTTCTGCTTTTTCCTCAGCCGCGTAGGCCTCTTCCAAGGCTCTCGCCTGAGAAACCTTTTCCATCGCCACCGCTTTTTTCACCGCCTCTGCTTCCCGCTGCCTTCTCTCTGAGTCTGAATCGGCAATGGCAATTCTTGATGTGTTTTCTCCCTCAACCGCTCGGGCGTTCGCCTCGGCAACACTCATTCTTTCCTGTTTCTGGGCCTCGGCTTCTCCGATTCTCGCGTTGGCGTTGGCCTCAGCCTCGCCCACTTTTGCTTTCGAATCGGCACTTGCCACCTGAACACGCTCGTTCTGATTCGCTGCCGCTTCCCCGATCTTCGCCTCAGCAATGGCCGCAGCTACTTGCACTCGCTCATCTTTCTGCGCGATCGATTCACCGATAGAACCATCACGGTTTTTCTCGGCAACGGTCTTTCTTGCATCGTTCACCGCTTTAGCGGCCGCTTCTTTTCCAAGTGCTTCGATGTAGCCTGACTCATCCTTGATGTCCGTTACGTTCACGTTGATGAGCTTGAGGCCGATCTTCTGCAATTCCGCCTCCACGTTGCTTGCCACGTTCGAGAGGAACTTGTCGCGGTTGTTGTTTATCTCTTCAATGTCCATGGTGGCAACCACAAGACGCAACTGACCGAAAATGATGTCGATGGCGAGGTTGTGAATATCCTGCTTGGAAAGACCAAGGAGACGCTCGGCCGCATTGACCATGGTGGCTGGTTCTGTAGAAATACCAACGGTAAAGCGTGACGGTACATCCACACGGATGTTCTGACGGCTCAATGCAGATGTGAGATTCACCTCAATGGAAAGCGGTGTCAGATCCAAAAAGGCGTAATCCTGAAAGATCGGCCAAATGAAAGCCGCGCCACCGTGAATACACTTGGCCGAACGGCCGCCTTCGGCATCGCTACCGACCTTACCATAAACCACCAAAATGTGGTCAGAAGGGCAGCGCTTGTATCGCGCCAGCAATGAAACAATAAGCACAAACAGGAACAGAATTCCCGCAACTACTCCGATAATGATATAACTCATAGGTTTAGATTATTGACGTTTTACTAATAGAAGACCGTTGTTGATGACCTGCGAGACCACGACCACCCCTCCTGTCGGGATTTCGGTCTCATCATCAGTAATCGCATTCATCTCCATGTTCCTTCCCTGAATTTCCAAACTCACCTTGCCAATGGCTGCACGTTTGGCAGGAATGACCAAATAAACGGTTCCTGTCTGACCAATGGCGTTTTTCATGTTGATGGTGCCGCTGTCTGTCATTTGGCTCATAAAGTAGAAAATAGTGGCCATGATGGTCATCATTACCAGTCCGCTGGCACTCGAAATGGCCAAGGTCGGGAACAATGAAAGTCCCATGTCCAGGCAGCCGAGACCCGTCCAGCCGAAGAGTGTGAAAAAGCCCAGCAGGTTCTTCAGCGTGAAGAACTGAAATCCCATTCCGTGGTCCATTTCCACTTCCATATCGGTAGAAAGGTCCATCTCCATATCGACATCCGCATCCGCTCCCATGAACGTGATGACCAGTTGAATGAGAAAGAAAATAGATGCAAGAATGGCGATGCCCCAGTAGATCTTTTCTACCGTCATCAGGCCATTCCACCAACTCCCAATATCAAGCAATACCATTTATTTGAGGCTTTCCCCAAATATAGCGTTTGGTGACATTGTGCCGACAAATTGTCGGGAAATTCTTTACCTATCCCACCTCCTCAACTCGCGAAGTGAAATAGCATTGTGCGAACTGTCATGCACGACCACGCCATCTTTCAGCAGAATGGCCTGCGGAGATTCGTGTTGCACGCCCAATTGTGATGCCACCGCATTGGAAACATTGCGATAGGAAAGCAGGTCGAGGTACCACGGTTCCACGTTTTCCAGGTTCCAATCCGAGTCCAATCTGCTTTTGGCCATTATGCTGATGGAACAGCGCGTGCTGTGCTTAAAGATCAGCTGCGGTTTTTCGTGCGATAGCTCTACAATATTCTGAATCTGTTGCTCCTCTGTCAGATTCTTCCATGGCACCTTAGAGGTTGAAACCGTGCCATTTCCTTTAAAAAAGTCTTTCCAACTCAAAACTGATACGAATAATACATGTGAACGAATAAAGTAAGTACGTAGGTAAAGCCCCAAAAACGTTCTCCCCTTGGGGGAGAATGCCGAAGGCAGAGGGGTTATTCAACCCATTCTGTGTAATATTCCTGTGGCTTTCTGCGCGTCTTTCGCGGCCAACCATCTTTCGGGTAACCAAGATAAAGGAATCCGAGGAATTTGTCTTTTTCTCCCAACCCGATCCATTCTTTGGTCTGCGGCAAATAAGTTACCCCGCCAGAAGCCCAAAATGCTCCAATCCCGTGTGCGGCTGCCAACAGTTTCATGTTCTGAACAGCCATCGCAACGGAAGCAATTTCTTCCTCAACGGGATCGCGTTCTGCTTCATCCCGCTTCATTCCGATACCGATAATGGCTGTTGCCATCAGCGGGCGTGCTTTCAACTTTTGATATTTCTCTTCCTCAAACGCATCACCTTTCACCTCTTTGTAAAGTTCAGACTGGAATTCGGAGAGTTTTTTCAACCCATCTCCAACAAATACTTTGAAGAACCACGGTTGCGTGTACCGATGCGTGGGTGCCCACTTAGCGGCATCGAGCAATTCCTTGATTATTTCCTTTTGCACCACACGGGTGGAGTAATTTTCTGGATGGATGGTCCGCCTGTCCTCGATAACGGCTTTGATTTCGCTGAGATTGTAGCGCATACGCATTCGCTTTTGAGCAGAACAAAGTTATTTAGAATGGGTTTAGATAAACGGTAACTTTGGACACCGAAATTTGATTTCTGAACCTAAAAATTTGTGATATGTATCCTCCAGAAATAGTTATACCGATGAAGCAGGACATTACCTCAGCAGGTGTTGAGGAACTGCTTACACCCGAAGACGTTGATAACGCCATCAAGGCTGATGGAACCACGTTGGTTTTTATCAATTCGGTCTGTGGTTGTGCCGCAGGCAATGCCCGCCCAGCCATGAAAATGGCCGTAAAGCACAGCAAAACGCCAGACCGAGTAACTACGGTTTTTGCGGGTTTCGATAAAGATGCGGTGGCGCAGGCACGTCAGTACATGGCGCCTTATCCACCAAGCAGTCCGAGTATTGCGCTTTTCAAAGACGGGAACTTGGTTCATTTCATTGAGCGCCACCACATTGAAGGTCGCCCAGCGGAAATGATCGCGGAGAATTTGACAGCCGCTTTTGATGAGTTCTGTTGATTAGCGATTTACGAAATTGAAAAGGCCGCTTCCAGATGTTGGAAGCGGCCTTTTTTGTTGCTTCAGAACGTGGTCAGGCGTTTGCCTCAACGCACTTCTTGTAATTACCAAGAATGGCAGACCAGCCTTGTTTTTGCATTTCGGCCGAGTTCACATCTTCTGTCTCAAACGACTCGGTAACAATTGTCTGGCCGTTCTGGTGTGCAAACAGAACCTCCACCTTTCGTCCGTCTCCCAATAGCATCTCGATGCGTTCATTTTCGAGAACCTCCACATAATCTCCGCCATAATCAAACCCAAAACTTCCGTCTTTGGCTTCCATTCTCCACGAAAATTTTCCATTTGGTCGAAGGTCATTCACCGCGCTTGGGCAGCACCAATCATCGCTTGCAAAATTCCATTGAACAATAAATTCGGGTTTGGTCCAAACTTCCCACGCCTTGGCAATGGGCGCATCGACCGTGGTTGAAATAGTGATCGTCATATATAGTTATTCAGCATCAGGATTCTTAAGAACATGTGGAGCTTTGAGTAATCGGAATCGGTCCGGTGAGCCCTTCTCATCATCTTGGTTTCTCCAGCACTCCGTACGCAGCGGCAAAAAACTGTTGCACCTCTTCTTTAGAAACGGATAGTTTTCCTTCACTCACTTCGGACACAACAGAAGGTAACACCTCGAAAAGTTCTTTCAATGAGTTGGTGACACCAGTTGCCAGATCATAAAAACTTGCCCCATCAATTTCTCTGATCAATTCATTGGGAGGACACTTCGCTCCTTTACTCTTATCAGAAGGCGTAAACAACTTATTGAACTTGGCCTTCCTGTTTGGAATAATTGTAACGTAGTAAGCAGTATAGCCGCGGAATTTACTTGACTTCCTCATTGTCAGGTCATCGAGCGTGTGGTAAAGACCAGACTTGTCGCTGCCTTTCATGGTATTGTACTTGTTCTTTATCTCGGCAATGATCTTCCGGTTGTGATTTGCAAGATCAACCTCGTTTCCAACTTCCAAGTTCTCCCAACCGTCAACGCTTCCCAATATTCGTTGATGAAATTCCCCAACGTGATTCTGAAGCGTTTTCTGTGCCTGACGCGCGGTTTCACTTTTCTTCCAATCGTCATAATTCAATTCGAATGCGGCAATCTCGAAAAGTGCTGAGAACGGGTCTATGACATTCTTTCCAAACTCCTTTTCAGCTGCTGATTTTGCAGCTTTCGCCTTTTCAAGCAGGTGAGAAACTGCTGCGTTCAGATTCCCGTCAGAGATCCAATTGAGTTTTGCCATTCCGTTCAAGCTGTTTATGAACGGTGAAAGTAAGCAATGTCACATCATCCACTTACAACGGTCTTTTGTGTTCTGGCATCAATGAGCTTGGAAGAATAAGCACTATTCAGAAACCGGACCAATGAAAAACCGAGCTCTTTGGCAAGGTTGCACGGAACGGCATTGCCGATCTGTTTGTACTGTTGTGAAACAGCGCCCGCAAATTTCCAATCATCCGGAAATGTCTGTATCCGCGCGTACTCTCTAACGGTAAATGGCCTGGTTTCATCAGGATGGCATCTTTCCGTTTGCTTCTGCGCTGGACTGCATGTTAGGGTAAGGCTTGGTTCATCCCAACTTATCCTACGTGCCATCCCTGTTTTACCTCCTCCGAGATAAAAGCTCTTCTGCATATACTCCTTTTGGAGGTCAATTGGAAGGTCGCGCCAATAACCTCCTGGAGGAACCAGATCTAAGACCTTCTTCTTGTGTTCGGGGTATTTGGAACCAGCAGATTTCGGCACATCGGTGGCGTAAAGTTCTCCGGCCTTCAGGGCGTCCTTTACGGTGTAGATCTTTTTGTATGGTTTCGGAAAAAGGAAATCGACATCAACGTCCTTTCTGATGCCGATCAAGATCAAACGCTCTCTTTTTTGAGGAACATTATAAAAAATTGCCTTGAGAATTTTCGGCTCCAGAACCCGATACCCGATCTCGTCCAAAATGGAGCGCAGACCTTCAAGCGTTCTACCACCATCATGGTTCAGAAGCCCACGGACATTTTCGCCCATGCAGATCAGTGGCCTGGTCTGCTGTACCACGCGCGCAAATTCGTAGAAGAGCGTTCCGCGAGCGTCTTTCAGCCCCAGCTTTTTCCCAGCGTAGCTGAACGCCTGACACGGAAATCCGCCTGTGACCACATCAACTTTTCCTTCAAATTCGGAGAAATCCATATTGCGGACATCCCCTTCCATCACGTTCCAGTTCGGGCGGTTCCTTCTCAGCGTTTCAGCTGCCCAATGATCGATCTCGTTGAGTCCTACACATTTCAGTCCTGACTGTTCCAGACCGATGGCAAGCCCACCGGCACCTGCAAACAATTCTAAAACCGAATAATCAAGTTTTGCTTTGACCGCGTCCTGTGTTTCAGCCTCATTGAACAGAAACGCCAACTCATCGAAAATGCGCAGCTGATCTTTGTGGTAAACCCGATAGTTGCTCATCGGTTCGCGCACTGCGGTCAACTTTCCGTTGTTGTCCCAACGTCTCAGCGTCTCCTTGCTCTTGCCCAGAAGGTCGGCTACTTCCGAAATGCTATAATACTCTTTCATGGATAACCAAGTTATGCAACCTTAAACATGGTTATCAAAAATAGATGGTTTCTTCAAACGTTCAGCCGTTTGTAAGAAACGTTTTCAACATTATTTCTCTGAACGAAAGCGAATCCGAGCTATTCAGCATCTGGATTCTTTAGAACCTTCGGAACCTTGAAGTAATCTGAATCGGCTTTCGGAGCGTTTTTGAGTGCTTGCTTTTGTGTGATGGTCTGTTTCTTCTCGTCCTTGCGCATCACGTTCAGTTCTTCCGACATGTAAATGAGCGGTTCCACGCCATCGGTATCAAGCTCATTCAGCTTTTCCATGAAGGTGAGGATCTTGTTCAGATCCTTCTTGATGCGCTCTTTTTCCTCGCCTTCAAACTGCAATCGCGCCAAGTGCGCCAGCTCATCAACCGTTTTATCCGTTATATCCATGTCGTTTCAGTTCTTGTCGGATCACATCCTGTGCCTTGTCCCGCAGGCTGTCCACATCTTTCACGGTCATTCCTTTTGTAGGAATCGGACGGTGAATTTTGATGAACGTTCCTCCAGGTCTACCGCCTTCCCACACGTGTGGTTTGGCGGGCAGAATTTTCCAGCCGCCCACAAAAGTAACGGGAACAACGGGAACTTGTGCTTCGATGGCGATCTTGAACGGTGAGTTCTTGAAGGGCAGCATCTTCGGAGGATTATCGGGAATGATCGATTCGGGATAAACGCCAATGGAAATGCCTTTTTTAAGGTCATCGGCCGCGCGCTGATACGAGTTGTAAGAAGCCCGCAGGTTCGTGCGATCGATCAGGATATTCATCTTGTGGAAGAAAATGTTGAAGAACCACCATTTGCCCAATTGTACCTTTCCCATGTAATGGAAATAGATGGGAAATGCGATGTACGATTGCACGATATCCACAAACGAAACATGGTTGGGAACGATGATGTACGGGCCATCTACGAGCGGTTCTTCCACCTCCACGGTGCTCCAAACACCCGTCACGAAACAGATCATGCGTGCCCAGATACGCTTCAGGAACATGGCCTTTTTGAAGTGCTTTTCGTTGTGAACGAAATAGTAGAAGAACGGAAACAACGGCATCAGCGTGAGGAAGCAGCTCACGAAGAACCATCCTCTCCACAGCATTTTGAACGGCCAAAAGATCTTGGACATGCGATAAATGTAGTTATCGGTTAATGAGTTATTGGTTATTCAAAGCAAACCACCAAATAACCAATAACAAGTAACTTAATAACTCTACACCTATTTCTACTTTTGGCAACTGTCTTCAAACGACCGAACATGGCAAGAATACTTACAGGAATTCAGAGTTCGGGGCGGCAGCATTTGGGAAACATTCTCGGTGCCATCCGTCCTGCCATCGAACTTTCGAAAGACCCGAAGAACGAGGCGTATCTGTTCATAGCCGACATGCACTCGCTCACCACCATCAAAGATGCAGCTACCCGAAAAGCAAATGTGCTGGCAACGGCTGCCGCTTGGTTGGCCTGCGGTCTGGACACGGACAAGGTCGTTTTCTACCGCCAGTCTGATATTCCTGAAGTGGCCGAGATGACGTGGTATCTGAGTTGCTTCACACCGTTTCCGATGTTGGCGAATGCGCATTCGTTCAAGGATAAATCTGAGAATCTTTCGGATGTGAACGCGGGACTTTTCATCTATCCTGTGCTGATGGCGTGCGACATTCTGATGTACGATGCCAATATCGTTCCCGTAGGGAAAGACCAAAAGCAGCATCTGGAAATGACGCGCGACATGGCAGGAACGGTCAATCACCAATTGAAGCAGGACATTTTTGTGCTTCCTGATGCCAAGATCAGCGAGGACGTAATGGTAATTCCTGGCACGGATGGCCGCAAAATGAGCAAGTCGTACAACAATTTCATCGATGTTTTCCTGCCCGAAAAACAACTGCGCAAACAGGTGATGGGAATCGTTACCGACAGCACGCCTTTGGAAGACCCCAAGAATCCTGACACATGCAATGCGTTTGCGTTGTATTCGCTCTTGGCTACGCCTGAAAAAATTGAGGAAATGCGCCAGAATTACCTGAAGGGTGGTTACGGCTACGGCCATGCCAAACAGGCGCTTTTCGAACTCATTCTGGAAGAATTCAAAGAGGAGCGCGTCCGTTTTGACGAGCTGATGCAAAACCCCGAACTCATTGAAAAACTGTTGTCTGAAGGAGCCGCGAAAGCGCGTCCTGTTGCTCATAATGTCCTGAACCGCTTCAAAGCGGCCATAGGCTACTGAGAATCGGTGCCGAAAGGATTATCAGGAGCAGCAGGTCGGCCAACCACCAACGCGTGATGCTTTCAAGTGTTCTGGCCATCATTGAACTGAGCGGAAACGCTGCCATGATGATTCCGTTCTGCCAACCGAGACCGAGCAGCAAAACCATCAACACAACCGCAAAAAGCCACCCTGCATTGGTCAATGAGACGTTGCGTTCCGCAACAGTTCCTGTGGTCAGGCTTCCGAAGAGCCCAGAAAGTGAAACCATGGAAGCAACCAGCAACGCAATGTGTCCGGAATTGGCCTTGCCGAACGTAAGCGAGCCCAACCAAGCGGATTGAACCACGCGTTGAAACGCCAGAAAAGGCGATTCGTACCAAATGGTGACCATCATAATGAATACCGCCACCATGGCAATGCCCAGGAAAAGCACGGCCCATTCGCGCCAATTTCCCGTTCGAAGAATGACCAACGCGAAACCGACCGCCAACAACGACAAGACAGATTGACCTACGAAAATGCAAGCTACGCCCAAGAACAGACCGACATGGAATACTTCGGAAAGCACCGATTCCTGTTTGTAGGTATACATCAGCAAAAGAAACAGGCCGAGGATCAGAATGAGCGCAACCAGCACATCGGGCCGTGTAAGTGCCATCTTCGGCTGCGCCATGATGATGCTGACGAACGACACCATGAGCAGGTTCCTGTCTCCAAGAACGGGTTTCGTTTCGCGCGTGCGCAAACGCGAAAGAATGGCCGCAAGCGCGATCAGCAACAGGCCGAGCCAAGGCAGGAACGCAACATTTTCATGCAGCCAAGCAAAAGCCCAATGCGAATAGAGCAGGTCGTTGGTAAGTGCATTTTGATCTAAGAGAATGTATGGGACAACCAATAGCGCTGCCGAAAACAGGTATCCGAGCAAAAAGCCCAAAATGGTATTTGACCGAAGGATGGATGTGAGCATGTCCCGTTTACTTACGCGGTTTCAAATATTGGATATATTTGCCGCATCAATACAGCACGCATGAACCTGCAAGATATTCTTTATCCGATTCGCGACCTGTTTCTGTGGTCGTTTGATATTCTGAAAGCTGGTGGAAACAACTTCAACTACCTGCTCATCGTCATTTTTGCCCTTGCGCTGGTTTACTGGACCGTAAAGTTGGTTGGTTTCCAGAGCGAAGAGGTTCCGAACCGCTAATTCGCCTTACAGGTCGAATCCGATATCCGAGCGGAAATATTTCCCTTCGTATTTTACTACATGCGCGTTGGCGTAAGACTGCTCCAGCGCCTCTGTCATATTTTCTCCGTAGGATGTAATTGCAAGCACGCGACCGCCATTGGTCAGCACATCTCCGTTCTCGTCCTTGGTTCCTGCATGAAAGACCACGCTGTCCTTCACTTTTTCCAAGCCACCGATCTTCAATCCTTTCTGGTACGAACCAGGATATCCATCTGAAACCAGCATGACCGTGCAGGCCGTTCTCGGATCCACCAGAAGCTGCACACGGTCCAAGCTTTGGTCTGCTACTGCTTCAAAGAGATCGATAAGGTCGGTTTGGATGCGCGGAATGACCACTTCGGTCTCTGGGTCGCCCATTCTCACGTTGTACTCGATCACAAACGGCTCGCCTCCCACATTCATCAACCCGATGAAAATGAAACCGCGATAGTCGATGTTGTCTTTCGCCAATCCTTGCACCGTGGGTTTTACAATCCGTTCTTCGACCTTGTTCATGAACTCCTGATCGGCAAATGGAACGGGCGAAACCGCGCCCATGCCGCCCGTGTTCAATCCTGTATCTCCTTCGCCAATGCGTTTGTAATCCTTTGCAGATGGAAGAATCTTGTAATTCTTTCCGTCTGTCAGCACAAAAACAGACAGCTCAATGCCTTTCAGGAATTCCTCAATGACCACTTTGTCTGATGCAGAGCCGAATTTGTGCTCCACCAACATGGAGGTCAGCTCAATCCGTGCCTCGACCAATTCATCACAGATCAGCACGCCTTTGCCCGCTGCCAAACCATCGGCCTTGAGAACATACGGTGCATTGAGTGTTTCCAGAAAGCGAAAACCGTCTTCCAACCGATCTGAGGTAAATGAATCATAGCGCGCGGTTGGAATACCGTGTCGCACCATGAATTCCTTGGAGAAATCCTTGCTGCCTTCGAGCATCGCACCCGCCTTGGTAGGGCCAATAACAGGAATGTACTTGAGAGATGGTTCGTTCTGGAAATAATCCACAATGCCGCTTACCAACGGTGCTTCTGGACCGACAACCACCATCAGAATGCCGTTGCCTCGCACAAAATCGCGCACCGCTTCGAAATTGAGCGGGTCGATGTCAACGTTGGTGCCTACGTTCTTGGTCCCTGCGTTGCCTGGAGCAATGTAAAGTTTCGAGATCCGCTTGCTTTGGCTGAGCTTCCATGCCAATGCGTGCTCGCGTCCTCCCGACCCGATCAATAATACGTTCATCTGTGCTTCTGAATTTGGTGGGGCAAAGGTCTCATTTTCGTTGGGATTTCACACCCGAATAAACGTGGTCGGCAAGGCTGTTTTCATACTTTTGAGGCTCAACAAACGAACAGAAATGGCTTACGAGAACATCCTTACATCGCTGGAGAACGGCATCTTCACCATTACCATCAATCAACCGAAAAAACTGAATGCGCTGAGCCAAGGCGTGCTGAGCGACCTCCGGGCTGCAGTGAAAGAGGTCTACGGGAACTCGGAGATCACGGGAGCGATCATTACGGGTGCGGGAGATAAGGCGTTTGTTGCAGGCGCAGACATCACGGAGTTTCAAGGGTTGAATGCCGAACAGGGACGAAAATTGGCCACCAATGGACAGGAGATTTTCAACGCCATTGAGAACGCCCCGAAGCCGTTTATTGCCGCTGTCAACGGTTTTGCATTGGGTGGTGGTTGCGAGTTGGCCATGGCTTGCCACATACGTGTGGCAAACGAAAGTGCCCGTTTCGGTCAGCCGGAAGTGAATTTGGGACTGATACCAGGCTATGGCGGCACGCAGCGGCTGATCCAACTCATCGGAAAGGGCAAGGCAATGGAACTGCTGATGACAGCCGATATGATCAAAGCCGATGAAGCCCTACGTTTGGGTTTGGTGAATCATGTTGTTGCTTCGGAGGAACTTCTTACGAAAAGTGCTGAGATTCTTCAGAAGATCGCCACCAAGGCACCTGTTGCCATTGCGAAAGTGATCGCCTGTGGCAATGCCTATTTTACGGATGGCGTGAATGGCCTTGAATACGAAATTGACCGATTTGGCGAATGCTGCGAAACCGAAGATTTCGTAGAAGGTGCTTCTGCGTTCGTAGAGAAAAGAAAGGCGGAGTTCAAGGGTCGCTGATCAGCGGGAGAAATAAACGATAATGTTCAGGATAACGAGGATGATCGCCAACACGATCATAATGTTGTTCCTGATTTTCTCCCGTCTCTTATGCTTATGCCAGCTGTCCACTTGATTTTCGAGGTGCTAAACTAATGAATATTAGGGTTCTGAGATCGGTGAAAGTGTGCCGAAACAAAATCCTTTCTGCTTCAATTCCACGATGATTTCATTCATCGATCCAAAAAGGTTCTTCATCGCTTTTTTACTGTCGTGCATCACAATAATACTCCCGTTGCGCACATTTTTCAACACATTGTTCAAAACTGTCCGTTCATCGATCTTTTGATCGAAGTCTCCTGAGATAACATCCCAGAACACGATCTGCTCAGTTTCCCTCAATCTCCTATACTGCGAGAGCGTCAATTTCCCATACGCGGGTCGGAACAGTTTTGAATCCAAGACCTGCTTTCCCTTCTCCACATCCGAAACGTATTCATCCAAGTTGGTGTTCCAACCGTTCAAATGATCCATTCCGTGGTTGCCAATGGCATGACCGAGTGTTTTTATCTCCGCGACCAATTCTGGATGCTGCTTCGCGTTCTTACCAAGAAGAAAGAACGTGGCCTCCACATCATGCTTTTTCAGAACGTCAAGCACAAATCTCGTTGCCTCTGGATGTGGGCCATCATCAAACGTGAGATAGACCTTTTTCTCGTTCTCGCTCATCCGAAAGAGCGCCTCGCTGAAAAGCCAACGATAAACCTTCGGTGGGCGGATGAGATACGCGCTGCGAGGCACGATCACTTCCTTGACAATGGCGAGTTGGCGTACTTCGCCTCGATCTCGTCAAATCGGTTCTCAATCTCACTTAAGAACTCGTCCTGCTTGTGTACGCGCGCCAAAATCAATAGCTTCTGAAGCACCGACATGGCGATCTCTGGTTCGTTGCCCAACCGCGTAACCTGCGCGCGCGAAAGTCGTGTGTAATACTCGATGTCCTGCGCATACACTTCCATCAGCTCTCTGGCAATTTTGTTT
Organism: Flavobacteriales bacterium; assembly: GCA_016124845.1. Lineage (NCBI taxonomy): Bacteria > Pseudomonadati > Bacteroidota > Flavobacteriia > Flavobacteriales > Flavobacteriales bacterium. Next base: position 65,774 of record WGMW01000013.1, on the reverse strand, counting down.
CCTGTTTCAAACTCACCCAGTTTGTAGTAGCCTTCCACAATTCCAGCAGCTGAGAAATTGAGCAGAATGGATTCGTGAGGAATGGCCTCCATGCAACGATCCAGTGCTTTTTTGGCCTCTTCCTTCTTTCCTTCCGCGATGAGCGCATTGGCCAACCGCGCATACATGCTTCGGTAGTTGAGGCTCATGCGCTCGGTTTCTGTTCCGTGATAAACATCAGGTCGGTCCATGTTTCCCCACTCAAACTTGTTCACCATGTTGTCATACATGGCAACGGTGTTCACCTCGCCCGTCTGTCCATCTTTGCTTTCTTGACGGATGGGAACCAAGCGATACGCCAGTCCTTCGATCTGGAAGTAATCCTCCAAACCAAGGTAGTTGTCGCTGCCCACGGTTACCGCAAAGTAGATCGGGCGTTCCCAGTTGGTCTGGGCGATGATATCAAGTACCATCAAGTGGTTTTTGGTGATGGAAGAACCTTTGATCTTCCACTTCATTTCCTTCACAATACGGTCTGCCTGATCGGGACGAACGGTTCCTGTTTTCAGAACCTGAAGTGAATCGATGGTCACTTTCAGATTGGCGGTTGGCATGTAATTGAAGTCGCCCACACGGGTTGGCAGCATATATTGTGGGTCATCTTGCGCCACAAAGTTGAGTACTTCCTTCAACTCAACGTGACCAGGGATTTTTCTGTCGTAGATCGGAATCTGAAGCCGTTTCTCGCCCAAAAGTTGATCCTTGCTGAACGACAGCGGCAACGGGGCTGCATCGTAGGCTGCTCTACGCAACTGATCGATGTACCAGTTGGTGTTGAAGAGACTCAGGTTCACCACACGGACATCGGTACGCACGCCTTCCACTTCCTGTGCATACCAAAGCGGGAATGTGTCGTTATCGCCATTCGTGAAAAGAATGGCGTTCGGTGCGCAGGTTTCAAGATAATCGACCGCAATATCGCGTGCCGCGTATCGGTTTGAACGATCATGGTCGTCCCAACCATCTTTGGCCATCACCGCAGGGGCCGAAAGCGAAAGGATACTGGCAACACCGCCCGCAACCACGCTTGGTGTCTTGTCTTTCAATGCATCATAGATCGCGGCTACGCCAAGGCCGATCCACATGGCAAAGGCATAGAACGAACCCACGTAGGCGTAGTCCCGCTCGCGCGGCTGATACGGATATTGGTTCAGGTAGATGACAATGGCCAGACCTGTCATCAGGAACATGAGCCCGACAAGCCATGTTCCCTCCTTATCTCGATAATACTGGAAGACGAAACCGATCAGACCAAGGATAAGTGGCAACAGATAAAACTTGTTGTGAGCCTTGTTCGAGGTCATCGAAATCGGTAGGTCGTCCTGTGGCCCAAGGCGCATTTCATCAATAAAAGGAATGCCACAGATCCAGTTTCCCTTGTTGATCTCTCCGTGTCCCTGAATGTCATTTTGACGTCCAGCGAAGTTCCACATGAAATACCTCAGATACATGTGGCCGATCTGGTATTTGAACAGGAACTCCATGTTCTGACCGAAGGTCGGTTTCACATTTCCGCCTTTGGCGCCTGTCCAACTCTTGTATTCTTCAATATGATGCGGCTGATTGCTGTACATGCGTGGGAACAGTCCGCTCATTTTCGGGTCGTATTCGGCCTCCGATTTGCGCCCGATAACCTCATAGCTCTTTTCTCCTTTGTGGTAGATCTTCGCGCCATCTTTCTTGCCGATATAATCAGCATTGAAATACTGACCGTAGAACAATGGACGGTCTCCGTACTGCTCGCGGTTCAGGTACGATTGCAGGGCAAAAACGTTGTCCGGGTTGCTTTCATCCATCGGTGGATTGGCAATGGAACGGACCACCGTCAGCGTGTAGGCCGAATATCCGATCAAAAGCATCAGCAGGCTGAGCATGGCCGTGTTGGCCGTGATCATTCCTTTCTTTTTGGTGTAGTATAGACCGAAAGCAACCGCAGCTGCCAGCACCGCCAAATAAACCAAGAAGCCAGAATTGAACGGCATGCCCATGCTGTTCACAAAGATCAGTTCGAACCAAGAGGCCAATTTCACCACGTAAGGGATGATTCCGTACTGAACGAAAACGAGAATGGCCAGCGAGACGATTCCAGCCACGATAAAACCCGTAGTAGAAGGTTTGAACTTCTTGAAATAATACACGAATGTGATGGCGGGAATGGCCAACAAGTTCAGCAAGTGAACACCGATGGACATCCCGAAAAGCAACGCGATAAGCACGATGTAACGGTCGGCATGCGGCTCATCGGCCACCGTCTCCCACTTCAAAATGACCCAGAACACCAATGCGGTGAACATGCTGGAGAGTGCGTAAACCTCGCCTTCCACAGCCGAGAACCAGAACGAATCGGAGAATGTGAACGCCAATGCACCCACAGCACCACTTCCCATCACGGCCAATATCTTACCGAGGTCATTCTCGTCTCCATCTTTCCCCATCACCAATTTCTTGGCAAAATGCGTGATGGACCAGAACAGGAACAGAATAGTGAACGCACTTGCCATGGCCGACATGGTATTGACCCACTTGGCCACTTGCGTCACATCATCACCCGCAAAAATGGCGAAGAACCGCGCGATCATCTGGAACATCGGAGCACCAGGTTCGTGACCCACCATGAGTTTGTAAGAGGCGGAGATATACTCGCCACAATCCCACCAGCTGGCGGTTGGTTCTATGGTTGAAACATAAACGAACGAGGCGATGAAGAACACCAACCATCCCGTAATGTTATTCGCTGATTTGTACTTGCTCATAGGGCTTTTTTATGCGGTGTCGAATTTAGGAATATATCGTGCACAAGACCGTGAAAGTCGTTCTAAAGTTGTTTGTGCCGATGTTAAACTTTCTTATTTTTGCCGCCCGTTTTGGCCCATGGTGTAACTGGCAACACGTCTGATTTTGGTTCAGAAGAGTCTAGGTTCGAGCCCTAGTGGGCCAACAAACAAAAACGGAAGCACTTCAATTGAGGTGCTTTTTTTATGCTCAACAGATTGGTTGCCACTTACCTTTGCACACCATGAAAAACATCCGCAACTTCTGCATCATTGCCCACATCGACCACGGTAAAAGCACCTTGGCCGACCGTCTTTTGGACGTGACCCAGACCATTACTGACCGCGAGAAGCAGGATCAGTTGTTGGATGACATGGACCTGGAGCGCGAGCGCGGCATCACCATCAAGAGCCACGCCATTCAGATGAATTACCACCTCAACGGTGAGGATTACATTTTGAACCTGATCGACACTCCAGGACACGTGGACTTCTCTTATGAGGTTTCGCGCGCCATTGCTGCCTGCGAAGGCGCACTGCTTATCGTTGATGCCGCACAGGGAATTCAAGCGCAGACCATTTCCAACCTTTATTTGGCGTTGGAGCACGATCTGGAAATCATTCCAGTACTCAACAAGATCGATCTTGACAGCGCCAACCCAGAGGAGGTGAAAGACCAGATCGTTGACCTGATCGGTTGCGATAGGGACACCATTCTTGCCGCAAGCGGGAAAACGGGTCTCGGAGTTCCGGAAATTCTGGAGGCCATTGTGGAACGTGTTCCAGCACCCGTTGGTGACCCAGAAGCACCGTTACAGGCGTTGATCTTCGATTCCGTTTTCAACCCGTTCCGGGGCATCATCGCCTACTTTAAAGTGGTGAACGGCACGTTGCGCAAAGGCGAACGCGTCAAGTTTGTGGCCACAAAAAAGGAATATGAGGCTGATGAGATCGGCATCTTGAAACTCAAGCCGCAGCCGCTTAACCAGATCAGCACCGGAAATGTAGGCTATATCATTTCTGGCATCAAAACCGCCCGTGAAGTAAAAGTGGGCGATACGATCACTTCGGTTGAACGACCATGCGCAGAGGCCATTCAGGGCTTTGAGAACGTGAAACCAATGGTTTTCGCAGGCATCTATCCGGTTGATACTGAAGACTACGAAGAACTGCGCGCAAGCATGGAAAAACTTCAGTTGAACGATGCTTCGCTGACATACGAACCTGAAAGCTCTGCGGCCCTTGGGTTCGGTTTCCGTTGTGGTTTCTTAGGCATGCTCCACATGGAGATCATCCAAGAGAGGTTGGAACGCGAGTTCGACATGACGGTGATCACCACCGTTCCGAACGTGTCCTACATCGCCTACACCAAAAAAGGTGAGAAAATCATTGTAAACAACCCTTCCGACCTTCCCGAACCGAACTATCTCGAAAAGGTGGAGGAGCCTTACATCGCGGCACAGATCATCACCAAGTCCGAATATGTTGGCGTGATCATGACGCTGTGCATCGAGAAACGTGGTGTGCTCAAGAATCAGATCTACCTCACAAGCGATCGCGTGGAACTCCAGTTTGAACTTCCTTTGGGCGAGATCGTGTTCGATTTCTACGACAAACTGAAGTCCATTTCGCGTGGTTACGCCTCGTTCGACTATCAGCCACTCGACTATAAGGCAAGCCGACTGGTGAAACTGGATATTCTTCTGAATGGAGATCAGGTGGACGCCCTTTCTGCGCTCATTCACATGGATAATGCGCACACATTGGGCAAAAAGATATGTGCCAAGTTGCGCGAACTGATTCCACGCCAGCAGTTTGACATCGCCATTCAGGCGGCCATCGGTGCCAAGATCATCTCACGGGAAACTGTGAAGGCGGTGCGAAAAGACGTTACGGCCAAGTGCTACGGTGGCGACATCTCGCGTAAGCGTAAACTCCTTGAAAAGCAGAAGAAGGGAAAGAAGCGTATGCGACAGGTAGGAAACGTGGAGGTTCCTCAGTCAGCGTTCATGGCTGTTCTGAAGTTGGATTGACGGATTCTACTTACTGAAGATATTGTACTTCAGGATACAGTAGATGGCACGAAAGCCGTCTTTCGCCCCGATCTTCTTTCCGTCCTCATACGTTCGTCCATAATAAGATATTCCCACTTCGTATATCCTGATCTTAGGAATGCGCGAAATCTTAGCGGTCACCTCCGGCTCGAATCCGAACCGGTTTTCCTTCAATTTCAGCCCTTGCACCATTTTGGTGTCAAACAGTTTGTAGCAGGTTTCCATATCCGTAAGGTTCAGATTGGTGAACATGTTGGATAGAAATGTGAGGAATTGGTTTCCGATAGTGTGCCAGAAGAACAACACCCTGTGCGGATTTCCGCCCATGAAGCGTGAGCCATAAACCACGTCTGCGTTGCCTTCTACAACCGGTTTTAGCAGATCATTATACTCGCGTGGGTCGTATTCCAGGTCGGCATCCTGAATCAACAGATATTCACCCGTTGCCAGTTCTATTCCTTTATGCAGCGCAGCTCCCTTGCCCATATTTTTGGGTTGCGAGAACAATTGGATATCCATTTCCGGATTCTCAACTTTGTACTGTTCCAGCACCTCCATTGTGTTGTCCTTGGAACAATCGTTCACAATGATCAACTCTTTCTGAATGTCGTTGACGAGCTGTACGTCCTTGATCCGGTTCAGGATCAGGTGTATGGTTTTCGCCTCGTTGTAGGCAGGAATGACAATGGAAAGTTTCTTGAAATTCACTTCTCGGAGCTTTGCTGGCTTTTCTCCCTGATAAGGTAAAGCGGTCGTTGTTTGACGTTAGTACTGATTCTTCCGATGTACTCTCCAATTATTCCTATTGCCACCAACTGGATTCCCCCTATGAACAGCACGCTCAACATGAGAGACGTCCACCCCGGTTCATACACCTTCCAAACGAATCGCGAATATAACGCAAACAACATCAGCAGAAAGGAAATGAACGCCATCACGAATCCGGAAACCGTTGCCACTTTCAGCGGAAAGTTGGAAAATGAGGTGATGCCGTCCAACGCCAAACGCAGCATTTTTCGCCACGTATAGTTGCTCTTTCCGGCAACACGTTCGTCCCGTTCGTATTCTACATACGTTTGGCTGAAGCCGATCCATGCGATCTGTCCTCTCAGGAACTTCTCCCGTTCTGGCATTTCATTCAAAATATTCACAACCCTTCGGGTGATGACCCTGAAATCGCCCGTGTCAACCGGTATTTCCACGCTGGTAATGCTCCGGAGCAACCGGTAAAAGAGTTTCGCTGTGAGTTTCTTCATGAAGGTTTCACCTTTCCTCACCAGCCTACGAGCGTATACGACATCATTTCCCTCGTTGATCTTGGCGATCATCTCTGGGATCAGCTCTGGCGGATCCTGTAGGTCTGCATCGATGATCACCACCAGATCGCCTTTGCAATGATCGAGACCGGCCGTAACAGCTACCTGATGACCGAAATTTCGGCTCAGGTCGATATAACTTACGGTCGAATCCGTTTTCGAAAGCCCCTTGACCACCTCCAATGTGCGGTCGGTGCTTCCATCGTTCACAAAAAGAAATTCGGTGCTTGGCTCGCTCAAGGCTTCGCACACCTTTTTCAAACGTTCGTACAGCGGAAGAACGTTCGCTTCCTCGTTGAAAACAGGTATGATGACCGACAGCGACACTTACAGCTTCATCTCAGGGATTTCGCCTTCTACCACCAATCTTCCTTCGGTTGCATTCACAATCTCCTCCACCGAAACTCCGGGCGCACACTCAATGAGTTTGAAGCCTTCTGGAGTTACATCCAGAACAGCCAAGTTGGTTACCACGCGTTTCACACAGCCAACGCCTGTGATCGGAAGCGTACATTTTTTCAACAGCTTCGATTCGCCCGCCTTGTTCGTATGCATCATGGCCACGATGATGTTCTCTGCCGAAGCGACAAGATCCATCGCTCCGCCCATTCCCTTCACCATTCTGCCAGGAATTTTCCAGTTGGCGATGTCGCCATTGTCAGCCACCTCCATGGCCCCCAGAACCGTTAGCTGCACGTGTTGGCCACGGATCATGGCAAAACTGGTGGCCGAATCAAAGAACACGGCTCCCGGACGGGCTGTAATGGTCTGTTTTCCCGCGTTGATCAGGTCTGCGTCCACCTCATCTTCGTAGGGAAAAGGTCCCATTCCGAGAATTCCGTTCTCTGATTGGAATTCCACTTCTATCCCTTCGGGAATGTAATTGGCCACCAAGGTCGGAATCCCGATTCCGAGGTTCACGTAATATCCGTCCCGCAGCTCCTGTGCAATTCGTTTTGCTATGCCATTCTTATCAATTGCCATCTCTTTCTGCTTATGGTCGTTGTCTTACCGTTCGCTGCTCAATCCGCTTTTCGAACTTCTCTCCTTGGAAAATTCGGTTGACGAAAATCCCTGGCGTGTGAATGAAATTCGGGTCGAGTTCTCCCGGCTCAACCAGTTCTTCCACTTCCGCCACCGTGATCTTTCCAGCCATGGCCATCATCGGGTTGAAGTTCCGTGCCGTTCCCTTGAAAATGAGGTTCCCGAAATGGTCTCCTTTCCACGCTTTGACAATGGCGAAATCTGCAGTTAGCGCGCTTTCCAGAATGTGTGGCTTTCCGTTGAAAACGCGAACTTCTTTTCCTTCTGCCACTTCGGTTCCGTAACCTGCGGGTGTAAAGAATGCTGGAATTCCAGCTCCTCCCGCGCGGCATCGCTCAGCCAACGAGCCTTGCGGGATAAGGTCCACTTCCAGTTCTCCGCTCAGCATCAGTTTTTCGAACAGGTCGTTCTCACCGACATAAGAAGAGATCATCTTCTTGATCTGTCGTTTTTGAAGCAGCAGCCCCAATCCAAAATCATCCACTCCTGCATTGTTTGAAATGCACGTGAGGCCGGAAACGCCCATTTTCACCAGTTCGGCAATGCTGTTCTCTGGAATGCCGCACAGCCCGAAGCCGCCCAGCATCAGGGTCATTCCGTTCTCAATTCCTTTCAGAGCCTCTTGCGGCCCAGCTACAACTTTATTCATATTCTATTCGAAATCAGGGATGTCCGACCCTCGTTTAGTGGTGTTCAATTTATCGTATTTGTTGCAATCCAACTCCACTTTCATCTCTCCTTCTGGTTTCTCAAATGGGCCTTTGGAGAGGTTTAGTCCTTTATCATCAAAAGCCTTCATCATGTAAATGGCCCAGATCGGCAGCGCCATGGCTGCGCCTTGCCCTTCCACAATGGTGCGGAAATGTGCTGCACGGTCTTCACAGCCCACCCAAATACCTGTTACAAGGTCGGGCGTATGCCCCATGAACCAACCATCCGATTGGTTCTGCGTGGTTCCCGTTTTTCCCGCAATGGCCTCGTCCATTTTATACCTGTAGCGCAACCGCACACCCGAACCATATTGCACCACACCTTCCATCAGGTTGATCATGGTGTAAGCGGTCTGCTCGTCCATTACCTCATGTGTTTTCGGAACAAACTCCTCCAATATGTTTCCGTTCTTATCCTCGATCCGCGTAATGAGAACGGGCTCCGTATAAACACCTTTGTTGGTGAACGTGCAATGGGCTGCCGTCATCTCATACACCGAAAGACTTGGCGTTCCCAAGCAGATGGCGGGATATGGATCTATCGGAGCAGTAATGCCCATTTTTCGCACAAGATCAATTACGGCCTGTGGCCCGAATTTCTTCATGATGTAGGCTGTGATGGTGTTGACCGAATTGGCCAACGCCTGCTTCAAACTCAGCTCCTCGCCTTCGTGCTTGTTATCTGAATTGTGTGGCGTCCAATCTTCGGGCAAACCCCAGCGGTCTTTCTCAAATGTGACGGGAATGTTCAGCACTTTCTCACATGGCGACCAGCCTTCTTGAATGGCCAGCGCATATACAAATGGCTTGAAGGTGGAACCGACCTGTCGGCTTCCCTGCCGTACGTTATCGTACTTGAAATGCTTGTAATTGATGCCTCCGACCCATGCTTTCACAAATCCTGTTCGCGGATCCATCGACATAAGACCCGCCTGCAGGAAATGCTTGTAATAGCGGATGGAATCCATTGGAGTAAGCACCGTATCGATGTCTCCATTCCATGAGAAAATTGACATTTCAACGGGTTGTTTAAACTCCACTTGAAGCGAATCATCAAATGGTTTCCAGATGACGTGATACTTGTCCCACGTGCGGTCGAGGTCGGGCTGGAGTTTTTTCGACTTCTTCTGGAGCTTCTCGATCTGCTCCTTGATCGCCTCCATCTCATCCTCTTTCTCCATGCGCTCAGCACGCTCAAACTGCTTATAGAGTTTATCGATTTCCGAATCGTACTTGTCCCTTTCCTGCTTGTACACGTAATAGTCGCGGTAGCGTTCACGGATGTCTGGGCGCTGATCCAACCGCGCGTTGTAACGCGTGGACCTGCGCATCGATTGCAGCATGATGCTCTCGATCTCCGCATCGTCAATTCCTCGGAACGGTGCCTTTTTGTTTCCCTTCTGATCCTTCCAGAATTTGGCCTGATGTTCTTTGATGTGCTGCGTCACCGCATTCTCCGCGTATTCCTGCAAGCGCGAATCAATGGTCGTGTAGATCCGCAGGCCATCGCGATAGAGGTCGTAGCTTGAACCATCGGGTTTCTTGTGCGTTGCACACCACTTTTTCAGCTCATTCCGAAGGTATTCACGGAAGTAGGTGGCCGTTCCTTCGTTGTGATCGGTGCTTCGGTAATCCAGTTCAAGCGGCAACTTGGAAAGCGAGTCAAACTCTGCCTTTGTGATGACCTCGTTCCGCAACATCTGCCCAAAGACCACATTCCGTCTGTGCATCGTGGTGTCGGGTCGTTTGCGCGGATTGAACAACGCAGGGTTTTTCAGCATGCCTACGAATGTGGCGGCCTGCTCGATCTTGAGCGAATCGGGCGTGGTGTTGAAATAGACCTTGCTGGCCGATTTGATTCCCACGGCACCGTTGATGAAATCGACCGTGTTCAGATACAGCGCCATAATCTCTTCCTTGGTGTATCTGCGTTCCAAGCGTGTGGCAATGATCCACTCGGCTGGTTTCTGCACAAGCGGGCCTCCACGCAAGTGATTCTCTCCTGTTCGTGTATCAAAAAGGTTCTTTGCCAACTGCTGTGTCACGGTACTTCCTCCGCCACGCTTTCCAAGAAGCATAATGGCCCGTGCCAACCCGTAAAGGTCCACTCCGCTGTGCCAATAATAGCGCTCATCTTCGGTAGAAACCAACGCTTGCGGCACATACGGAGAAAGGTCTTCGTACTTGATGTTGGAGCGGTTCTGAACGAAGTAGGTTCCGAGTACTTTCTGATCGGCTGAATAAACCTCCGAAGCAAGATTGCTACGCGGGTTTTCCAACTCTTCAAACGTTGGCAACGGCCCCCAAAGCCCTGCCGAAATGGAAAGCAGATGCAGCACAATGAACAACGGGCCGCAGAACAACAGCAGCCAGAAGTACAGCACGTACTTGCGCTTGATGGGGGTCTTTTTCTTCTGCTGCTTTGCCACTATTTGCGTGTGTGTTCTTCTATTGAAATACCGACATCTAATATAGACGGCAACGCTTCGTTCCGCATGCCTTGCTCAAACTCGAAAACGTAGGTTCCCGAATTGGGGAAAAGGACATTCTCCTTGAACAGAATATGATTGTCGAGAATGTCGCCAAGGCCACTTCCCAACCATCTTCCTGTGCGGTCGGCCAAAATGCATTCCACCGTGTCTCGTGCTGTCTTTCCAGAAGGAAAGGTCGTGTTGACAAAGAGGTAAATGTTGGCGTTCGGATACATGGCGTCATTGCGTAGGTCGATGTAAAAATCGTACCCGTTTGTGGTGTCTTTAACGTCTACCTCGAAGCGAACGTTATGGTCGAGTTCCCAAATTTTGTTAGGAATCGGTTCGCTTTCCTGAAACATGACCTGCTTGCAGCCTGCCAAGGTCAGCATCAGCATTCCCGCAAACAGGAATGGTTTACGAGGCATTGTTGTTCTGATTGCCCTTGTTGTTGTTTCGGTTGCGATTGCGGTTATTCCTACGCTTGTTGCCCGATTTCTTTTTACGGTTTCCCTGACCTTTCGGACGGTCAAACCGTGTAAGATCGTCCTGCCCCACTACGTTCTCATAGTCGTGCTTCACTTTTACAGGCGCAGCATAAGACTCATCAACCAGCACGGCAGGTTTCTTTCCTTCCTTGTTCATTTTGAGGATTTCCTTCACACGCTCCACAGGAACTTCAATGAACTTGCTTGGGTCGTCCTTCAGCGTGAACCACATCAGCCCTTTGAAGATGTCCACTTTCTGTGTGAAAGCAACTCCCCGCTCGGTCTCAAGTTTGGTTTTCGCGCTCGGAAAATCCTTCAACGCATCCAAGTAACTGTCCAGCTCGTAGTTCAGACAGCACTTCAGTTTCCCGCATTGCCCCGCCAGTTTCTGCGGATTGAGCGACAGCTGCTGATAACGCGCGGCACTCGTACTTACGGTTCGGAAATCGGTCAACCACGTTGAGCAGCATAACTCTCGTCCACACGGACCGATGCCACCCAAACGCGCGGCCTCCTGTCGCGAACCGATCTGCTTCATCTCGATCCGCACCTTGAACTCATCCGCATACTTGCGGATCAACTCACGGAAATCCACACGGTCTTCGGCCGTGTAATAGAAGATCGCCTTGCTCTTGTCTCCTTGAAACTCAACATCGCTGATCTTCATATTGAGACCCAATTCGCGCGCAATGACGCGAGCCCGTGTCTTGGTTTGCTTTTCCAGATCTACTGCTTCTTGCCAACTGGCAATGTCGGCTTCGGTGGCCTTTCGGTACACCTTTTTAAAATCGCCTGTGGCGGAATCTACATTCCGCTTGCGCATTTGCAAGAGAACAAGGTCGCCCGCCAAAGAAACTGTTCCGATATCGTGACCCGGTGAAGCCTCCACTGCTACCACATCACCTTCTGACAATCGCAGGTTCTCCTGACGGAAAAACTGCTTTCTCGTATTCTTGAACCTGACCTCCACGAAATCTGAAACCGTGTAACCTACGGTGTCTTCCATGTTGGACAGGTAGTTGAAAACACTCAACTTATCGCAACTGCCTGTTTGGCAACTTCCATTGTTCTTGCAGCCGCGGGGAAGACCATTCTCGGTCTTTCCATTACTACATCCGCTACATCCCATCTTTTCGGTTGCTTGAACTAACTAATTGGGCAAATTTAATGGTTTATGTCTCCATGTTCGTGTGGGGTTCTATTACACAGAGATATTAGGCGTTTCTGCGTTTCACAGAGGCCGATAGTTGATGCTTCCAAAACTCCATTGTCTTGTTTGGAGAGATGCCGAAGGCAAAGAGGTCCGTTATCGCAAAGCCATACTTCTTAGCTGGTCAGCGAGAATGAAGGAAAGGTCGGTGAAAACGATGCGCGCGTTGGCGTTCCGCTCAATGTGATAGTGTGCCTCGTTCAAGGCTTCCAACATCTGTCCTGAATTTTCCAAGCCGATGAACTGTGAGAATTTGTGTACGAAATCAATCTCTTCACGGAGCAATTTGCCCTTCATGTCAGGAATGGTCTTGTACATCAGAACCTTCCTCAATATGCTGGCCGACTGTTCGAGCAGCGCTTTCTGTTGTTCTCTTCCAAGGGTATTGAATTCATCCGTCAGCTCCATTAGCTGTTCCAAATTCATGGCGTAACACGTCCGCATCCATTTTATGAAGAAGTTAACGGATGTAGTGACCGATTCCTGCTCATCAAGTAGCTGCTTCGCCAAGTTCAGGTTTCCATCTGCCAAATGTGCCAAGCGTTGCACCTGATCGGAATCAACATCTTCCGAAGCCAACGCACCTGCAATTTCTTCTTCACTCAACCTTCCCAACCGATGAATCTGCACCCGCGAAATGATGGTCTGAAGCATGTTCTCCGTGCTCTCTGCCACCAGTAGGAAAACCGTTCGTGCTGGTGGTTCCTCCAGAATTTTCAAGAGCTTGTTTGCCGCTGCGGTATTCATGTATTCGGCCAACCAAATGAGCACCACGCGGTAATCGGCTTCGTATGCTTTGTAGCTCAAGTTCTGAAGGATCTCGCGGCTATCATCCACGTTGATGGCGCCCTGCTTGTTGTCAATGCCGAGGCCTTTGAGCCAATCATTCAGGTTGAGGTACGGGTTTGCCAAAACCGCTTTTCGCCAATCGGGCAGAAAATCCTTGCTCGAAAAATTCTTGTGATCGACCTTCTGCGTCTTATTCTTCGGGAAAATGAGCTGTAGGTCGGGATGTTCCAATTTCGCATATCGGATGCACGAATCGCATTTGCCGCACGAATCCGATGCTGTTCTTTTCTTACACGCCAGATATTGCGCATAGGCCAGCGCCATCGGTAGCGAGCCCGCACCACATGGCCCGACCAGCATCTGTGCGTGCGCCACCCGTGCATTCTGCACCGAGCCAATGAGTTTCTCCTTGAGTTTCTGCTGTCCTACAACCTGCGAAAAGAGCATGGGTCAAAAGTAGGCGGATGTGTTGATTTCCGACTATTCGGGATGATAAACCCGAACAGCATCCTTCAGGACCTTCTCTTTGTCCAAGGTCATCGGCTTGGTCTTGTACCCCGCCAACATGTCCATCTGATCATTGAAATGCGGACTGTCTGGCCGATCCGAGTTTCCGCCCGCCATCAGCGATTCGATGTAAGGCAGACCTTCCTTTGAGAAACGCGTCAACTGCACGTAGGTGTCGCCACCTTTTGCCTCCATAGTCCCTTTTTCCGCGTCCCATTCGCTGGCGCAGGCGGCCAGCACATCGGGTATTCCGCCCATTCCTACGGTCTTTCCGCTGCGCGTGAATTTTTGCACATCGGCAAACGGCATTTCGAGTTTATTGAAATGGCGCATGAACTCCTCTTTCGTCTTGCGTATGGCAGCGACCCAAACGCTGTCATCTACAAAAAGCCCTTCTTCCACGGCCTGAGAGCGCTTCCCTGTTTTCTTCAAAACCTTTTGTGTGGTGGCATAGACAAACGCGGCCTGTAGGTTCTGCGGTCCCATGTTGTAATCCCAACGGTGCATCACCCCGATCGCATCGGCAATGTCTGGGTATTTGGTCGCATCGAGGTTGTAGGCGTTCTGCATGCTTTCAATGAAAATATGGTTTGCGGGAAGGTCCTGATTCCACTTTATCGCGTTGAACTCATCCCAACTCAATCGGTCTCCTGCCGCCTCGATCAAGTTCTGAAATTCCACGCTTCGATTGTTGTCCTTCTTTCGGAAACCCATGTGATCATGGTACGCTTCGCACGCCAAGTTTCCGTATTCGCAAGTGGCGTTGAACGGTGCATTATTCGTGTTGAAAACGTAGCCGCATTCTGGGTTCAAATAGTACGGTAAGCGCTCTAAAGGAATCACTTTGTCCCAGTTGGTTTTCGAGGTGTTTCCCACAACCAACCCTTCATAATTGTAGTCCGTGTTTCTGTCGGGAATCATGCCATAATCCACGTAATAAATGGTGTCGTTACGGTCGGCATAGACAATATTGAACCTACCGAGCGCCATCATTTCCAGTGCTTTCTTAAACTCGGTGAAATTGCTCGCCTTGTTCATTCGGAACCATTGCTCTGCCACGCGGATATCCTCAGCCGCAGGACACTTCACGGAGTAAAACTTCTTGCCTTTTTTCGAGCGGAGCGTTGGGCCATATTTGCTCCAATAGCTCATCATTCTTACAGGAATTGTGATTCCGCCAACTTTCACTTTCAACCAAATGGGGCGTTTCTCCAGTTTCAACCATTCACCGTCATACTCGTAATAGAGTTTTTTCTTCGGATGCATTTTCAGCTTGTAGGTGTCCACGAGGTCAAGGCCGTTCCACGTGTGCGACCAACCCAGATTCTCGTTGCTACCAAGGAAGATGCAAACTCCACCAGGAAAAAGACCACCAAGAATGTTCAGGCCTTCTTCTGAATTCAAATGCGCCTCATAGAACGAAAACGGACCATCATACGGCATGTGCGGGTTTACAGCCAAATATGTGTTCCCATCCTCCGTAAACGTTGAGTTCACTGCAAAGGCGTTGGAGCCCATCGGCACTTCTTCCTTATCGAACTTGTTGGCCAGAATCTGTTGTATCGGTTTATGCGCGTTGCAGATGACACTCAGGGAGAACACATAGCTGGTCACTACATCCTGTGGTGTTATCGGAAATGCCTTTTTGATGAAGTCCTCATCTTTCCAATGCGCTTTTCCATACGCGTTGATTCCCGCACAGAATCCTTCCAAATATTTCTTGAACTCGGGAGAAATGTCGGTTTCGTACCGTTCCGCAACCAGTTTTTGCAAACCCAAGGCGTGCGTTAAGAAATCGCGGCCCGCCCCGTCTTTTCCTTGGTAACGTCCTGCAAAACCCTTTCCCGCATACAGCATTTCCTGCATCGTTGGGAACAGGTCTTCTGCGCTTGCCCATGCCAAGCCATAGGCAACTTCTGCATCTGTTTCGGCAAAAATGTGCGGAACACCATAAGTGTCTCGGGCGATTGTGATCTTACTTGGGTCGAACTGCGCCAGAAGAACATGCGGCAACATGCTCAGTAATACCACTTTCAGTATTGTTTTTGTCATGATGGCGAACTTAAGGAATGATTACAACCAATGCTGGCATCTGTCAACATTCCGATTATTCTGTTATTTTTAAACTTCTGTTCGTGTACATTGGATAGGCTCCAAAGTTCAATTATGTCCGTGGGTTTTAATTTCTGAATTCGTTCTGTTAACCCTTTTTTAATCTGAGACTCCATGGACGCGACATGAAAACGCTCTATTGAGCGATTACCTTTGTACTGAGTTCTACGCAGAACCATAATGTTCTTATCATGAAACGTTTTTCCATTCAACCAAATCCAATAATCGCCCTCTTACTCTTGATCTGTACGCACTGGGCATCTGCTCAGACCGGGGTCTCTATCAATAGCACGGGTGCAGCTCCGAATGCCAATGCCATATTGGATGTCTCAAGTACCACCAAAGGTGCGTTGCTTCCTCGCATGTCCTCTTCACAACGAACCGCTTTTGTGCCAACAGGAATTTCGGGGATGACCGTTTACGACACCACAACCCAATCTTATTGGTACTGGGATGGCTCGGCAAATACTTGGCGCGAAATACCGAACACCTCCAATTTTGCTCACAACACACTCGATGAGTCATACGATCAAGGGGGTGCTGGTGCTGGTCGAACGATCACAGCAGATGCCGGTGCGGTAAATATTACTGGAACGGGTGGATTAACGGTGAACGGTAATGTTGGTGTTGGTACAACCGGACCGCTTCAGAAGCTGGAAGTAATCGGAAACATCTCCCTACCAAGCTCATCAGGAAACAAAGCGATTTATACCTGGGACCCTTCGGATGCTAACTGGAGGATCGGTATGAGTGCTACACCTGGTTTTACCCGAGGTTTGGTCACCAGTCATACTCAGTTTCTCACTTTTGCGTCCGGGGCAGGACAGGGTTTTGCCGTTGGCGACAATGTAAGCGGTCTATCGGCTTTTGAGGTTGCATCCTCTGGTAGTGGCTATAACGCATATTTTAGAGGAAATGTGGGAATTGGAACCGCAACTCCCGATGCAAACTTGAATGTGGGTAATCCTTCTGGAGCCACTCTTTACCTGACCCGCGAGGACAACACTACTGCACTTGATGACGTACTTGGCTCGCTGCTCTTTGATAGTACAGACGACACGGGGCCTTCGTCAACAGACGCAAGTGCAGGTATACGAGGACATGCCGCAGAAAACCAAGGCAATAGCAATAAGGGAGGATACCTCACTTTCTTCACAAAGCCTGCGGGCACTCCTGGCACTTCGGCTGCCAAGGAACGTATGAGAATAGCGGCCAATGGCAATGTGGGTGTCGGAAACACCAGCCCGATCGGTCCGCTTTCTGTAGGCAACTCGGCAGTTTCAGGTTCCGATGGGTTTTTGGTGATCGGTAAGAACGATGGTGGCGGAGGAACCAGGCACATGCGGTTGGGTTTTGATGCCTCATTCAATTTCGTGATCGGTGACTACGGAAACAACAACTCGCCTGGTACTTGGACCTCTCCTTTCAAGGTAAATTATGCAGCTCCCAACAATAGTCTGAGCATCAGCAGCGCGGGGTCAGTCACCATGAGCTCCCTTGGCTCTGGGTTGGTCAAAGCGTCCTCAGGCACCTTATCCATTGCTACTGGGTCTGATCTTCCATCAGGCAGCACCAACTACATCCAAAACCAGAACGCGTCCGATCAGAGCGCCAACTTCAGAATCAGCGGTTCTGGTTCTGCATCGGTCTATTATGTAAATCATGGTAGCGGCAATGTTCTTGAAGTGGGCGATGACGCCTGGATAGGAGATATTAATGCATCCAATACGGTCGGCATTACAGGTCAGCAGACCAGCAGCAATGGCGGCCTGCGACTGGGAACCAACACTTCCGCCTACCTCTATAGTGATGGCACCGCCAATATAGGTGTGGGAACATCATCACCTGGCTTCAAACTTCACGTGAATGGAGACATTCATCCCGATGGAAAAATTGTTGTTCAGAACGGGGTGAACGGAGGAGGTTCGCGAGGTATTTGGATGTGGACTGCTGGTGATTCGAACTGGGGCATTTACATGGGTCAATCGGGCGGTGGTCTTTCGCTGAGTGGCGGAACCGCGCCCGCTGGTGGTGGTTTTACCTCGCATGCCATCCGTTTCAGAGCGTATGACAACTCAAGCAATGGTTTCATATTCGAGAACAGTTCCAACGTCAATCTTCTCAGCATCCGAAGCGACAATGGCCGTACCACCTTCAGAGGAGGCGTTCTGTTCGACTGTCCTTCCTGCGGCAGCAGCAGTACGGTAGATGGTTCGGCTGATTGGGGCGACCTCACCATTCAGGGTCGTGTTCTCTCCACTAATTCGAACCTTCATCTTTCTCCACCCAATGGATATAAGGTGGTTATTAACACAACTTACCGTGCCGCTGGTGGAAGTACAGGAAGTACGGGTCTTGACATTGAAGACGGAGGTATAAGGATGCGCAAAAGCTACTACTACTTCCAACGCTATTGCTACTGCGGTTGCTACGGTTGTGGAAGTGGTAGCTACGACCTCGGAACATGGGATTTCTGTGCCGTGGCCCAGGTCGGTTTCAAGAACAACCAGAGCGCTACGGATGAGGACGATGATGTGCAGTGCGCGGTCTATCCTGATGGTTATGGATATGGAGAGCAGACCAATTATACCGCCACCTATACGGAGGCTTATAACTCCAGAAGGCGCTGGCGCATGTACCTTGAGGCGTATGAAGATACCAATGGGGTGACCTGCGCGGCCAACTGTATGAATTTCGAATAACCTCTATTGGTCATTCTTCGATCATTCTTGCTTTTTTGTTTCGGGTTCTGCATTTGCATGCAGACGGCCGCGTTTACCCTTCATATCACCGAGGACGGCTCAAATCTCCCTGAGAGGTTTTCCATTCTATTGTCAAGATACGTTAATGGTCAGGTGGTTTCTTTGGATACCATTGTGGTGAATCAGTACCCTTTTACCACAGAAATTCAGTTGGAAAATTCCTCTGCCGGGCTGTTCTTTCTAACTGTGTTGAATGAAAAGAACCGCGCGGAATTCATTTGGGCACCAACCAACGATGACATGCGCGTTGAAAGCAACTACTGGTCGTTGAGAAACGGGTTCATGGAGATTGCCAATTCGCCTGAAAACCAAGCCTACGCCATTCTCATCAACGCCAAAAACCTTTTTGATGCGCGGCTGGAAGACCTTGAAATGCGACTTCAGACCATTTCTGCGTTCGATAAAGACTACAAACATCAGGTGGCGGCATATGAAGACTCCATCGAGTTCACGATTTTCGAGTTCAATATTCAGCTTCAGGCGCTTCAACTTCAATTTCCGAACACATTCACCGCCAAAACCCTTGTCGGCATCAATCAGATTCCATCAAGAAGAACCAATTCTAAATGGACCGAAGAATATGATGGATACCTGTCTCTGATGAACGAGCACTTCTTTGATTTCATTCCACTCAACGACCCGAATCTGCTCAATCATTATGCGCTTGAGGATAAAATTGTTCTGTATTTGGACCGCTACACGTTGAAAACAACGGATGGTGCAGAGAAGGGGATTGATGTGATCATGAATGCGGTTTCAAAAAACACCAATGTGGCTTCGTTCGTGTATAACCTGCTTCTCAGGAATTTCATCAACTTCAAGACAGAAACACTTGCCCGTTACCTGATAGACAGACACGCTGATGGTTGCGCACTCAGCCTGAGTGTTCAGGATCTGAAGCGTCTTTCGGAAATGCAGTCGCTGATGGAGGGCGGATCATTGCCCAATGTGAATTTGTTGGACTCGAAAGATCAACCTCAGGATCTGAAACGCTATGCAACGAAAAACAGATACACAATCGTTTATGTTTGGATAAGCTGGTGCGTAAAATGCCAAGGTCAGAGTCCGAAGATCGTTTCGCTTTACGAGAAATTGAGAAAAAAAGGGCTCGGTGTGTTTGCCATCTCGTTGGACGAGACCAAAGAAGACTGGCTTACTGCGCTTGAAAAGCTTGATGCCAACTACCCAAATGTCTGTGAACTCGTTCCAATAAAGAACTCCTCTGTTGCTCCTCGCTACGGCATCTCTACCACGCCCAAGATTTTCATTATTGATAAGGAAGGAAAAATAGTGGCGAAAGACATTTATGGTGATGCGCTTGAACGAATAGTTGGCGAACTTTTCTCCAGCAAATAGTTTATGCTTCTAAATACGCCAAGCACAGTTCTACCGTTGCCTCAATTCCTTTTTTATGCGTTCTTTCCATTCCATGCGATGCGGCCACGCCTGGACCAATGAGGCCAACCCGAAAATCATTGCCCGCCCGCAATGCTGCCGAACCATCCGAACCATAATACGGATAGATGTCAACTTCAAAAGGAAGGTTGTTCATTTTGGCAATGTCTACCAGTTTCTTCCTGAACTCATAATCATACGGCCCACTACTGTCTTTGGCGCAGATGGAACAGGATGTTTCCTTGCCTTCGCAGGCATCGCCCACCACGCCCATGTCAATGACCAATAGTTCTTTGATGGTTGGTGCGTAACCACACGTTCCTCCATGGCCAACCTCCTCATAATTGCTGAAGAACAGTTCCACAGGTGCGGATTTTCCTTCATCTTTCAACCTCCTCGCTACTTCCATCAGAACGAAACAACCCGCTTTGTTGTCCATAAAACGGCTTTTGATGTAGCCACTCTCTAACTCTTGATACTTGGTATCGAAGGCAATAATATCTCCGTTGGAAATGCCCAACTTTTTAGTGTCTTCAGGAGACGAAACCTCCTCATCCAAACGGATGAACATATTATCCAAAGATCGCTGTTTACTGTTCGTGTCCTTGTTGGCGTGCACCGAAGGGTCTTTCAAAAGCAGCGTTCCTGAATAGGTTTTTCCACTATGCGTGTGAATACGGCAATACTCGCCTTCGAAGCCGTTCAATGAAAGTCCACCAAGCAGGGAAAACTTCAAGTGACCGTCTTTTTGAATCCCGCTGACGATGGCTCCGAGCGTATCAACGTGTGCAGCCATGGCGATGGTCGGGTTTTCTCCCAACGAACACTTGACCGCGCCCTTGTTTGTGTATTCGGGCGAATAGCCTAACTGTGTGAAATAATCGTAGATGTATTTGCAGGCATCAGCAGTAAAGCCTGTTGGCGAGTCGATCTCTACCAGTTCGCGAAGCTTATTGTAGTGGTTCATTTTCCGTCTTTGGCCCAAAGAAAGAAAGAAATCCTCCGTCTCCTCCCTTTTGTTGGAAGCCATCTTCTTTATAAACGTGGGATAACTGACACACCTGACAGCATTGCGCGAAAACCTCACTCTGACACACGGTCTGTCATGTGTGTCAGTATTCTTGAAATTTGGCATGAATGCGTGCCAAAAAACGTCTGAAATTCTTGAAATCGTTTATTCATAGGGGTTTCAGACGGTTATAGAGTTTGAATTTCAACTTTGGCACGGCCATGTGCACGGTAATTGCCTAACGCCAACCGTCAAACATTAAATCATTAACAACTAAAACATAGAAACAATGGAAGACGCATTCAAAAAATTCCTTTACGCTGGTGTTGATCTGGCTGCTGAAGTATCAAACAAATTCGAGCAATCTGTAAAAGAGCTTATCGAGAAAGGTAAGATCTCTGATGTAGAAGGTAAGAAATTGGTTGATGAGCTTTTCGAAAAGACCGAGTCTCGCAAAGAAGAGTTCGAAGCAAAGTACAACGAGATCAAAGAGAAAGTTGGTATCGTTAAGAAAACCGAAGAAGAAGTACTTGCTGATCTTAAGGCAAAAGTTGCTGATCTTGAAAGCAAGATCGGTAAGTCTTCAACTAAGACAGCTGCGGCTCCTAAAGCGGCTGCAAAAGCTTAAGAAGAGTTTTTCCGCAGGGTTTAGCCACCTTGCACCTTTTCATGGTAAGCGCCCCGGCCTTGGTCGGGGCGTTTTTTTGTGATAATTGCTCCACACCTTATTTAGTACATTCGCCCTTTAGCATTCGTCCAATATGCTGTTCAACGGCCATACTTTTCAAAACATAAACCGCATCCGCGAGATCATCGGGGTGTTGGTAAAGTATGGCTTCGAGGATGTGGTCACCAACTCAACGCTAAGGAACTTTGTTTCGGAAACTGGGCGGCTTGCCTGGACAAGAGGCGGTCATTCTGTTCTTGAATACACCCGCTGGGAGCGAATTAGGATGGTTTGTGAAGAATTGGGCCCGACTTTCATCAAGCTGGCACAGGTTCTCAGCAACCGCCCCGATATGCTTCCTGCACCGCTTATTCTGGAGTTGGAAAAACTTCAGGATAACGTTCCTCCTTTTCCGTACGAGGAGGTAAAGGCAACCATTGAGCGCGAAACAGGAAAAAAGCTGGAAGACATTTTCCAGACCTTCAACGAAAAACCACTTGCAACTGCTTCTATCGGACAGGTGCACAAAGCACGTTTGGTGAGTGGAAAAGAAGTGGTCGTTAAAATTCAACGGCCTGGAGTAAAGGAACAGGTGTATCTGGATCTGGCCATTTTGAAAGATGGTGTGAACCGCGCTGACCGCTACCTCAAAAAGCAAGGAATTCTGAATGCCATGGATATGGTGCGCTCGTTTGAGCGAAGCATGCACAAGGAGCTTGATTACAGAACAGAGGCCCGCAATCTTGAACGGTTTCGCAACCTGTATAAGGATTACCGAAACTTCTACATTCCTGCTTCGCTACGCGAATACAGCACCGAAAAGGTGATGATCATGGAGTTCGTTGGCGGCTGTAAAATCTCTGACGTTGCCCAGATCCGTGCTTGGGGTCTTGACCCAAGAAAGGTGGCCGAAAACGGCATGGACATTTACCTGACCCAGATATTTGAGTTCGGAATCTTTCATGCCGATCCTCATCCAGGAAACGTCCTCGTTCGGAAAGATGGCGTTATCTGCCTGCTCGATTTTGGAATGGTCGGTACGCTCATGCGCAAAGACAAGTTTGCTTTCGCAGGCATTTTTGTCGGCATGGCCGAAAAGGATGCGCGCAAAATGGCGCTCAACCTCAAGGCTCTTGCGGTGGAAGATGGCATTGAGGACATGCGCCAGTTGGAATATGACCTCAACGAACTTATTGAGGATTTTGGGTCGTTGAACGTGGATGAGGCCAGCATTGCCGACACGGTGGAACGCCTTCAAAAAATCATGTTCGATCACCAGATCCGTGTTCCTGGCGATGTCTTTCTAATCTTCCGCGCGTTTGCAATTTTAGAAGGAATAGGAAAGACCATTCATCCTCATTTCAACACGTATGATTTCATCCGTCCGTACGGATTGAAATTGATGAAGGAGCGCTACTCGCCACAGAACATCTGGCAGGATGTGAGCTTCCGTGTTTCGCAGTTCAATGCGTTCTTGAACTCCTTCCCCAAGGATGTTCGCGAAATTCTGGACAAGACCTCGCGCGGCAAGATCCATTTTGAAGTGGAGTTGCAAGGCTACGGCTATCTCCTCAAAAAAATGGACAGCATTGCCAACCGCATGGCTGTCACATTCCTCATCTGTGCGCTTGTTATCGGTTCATCAATAACCATGACTGTGGATTGGGGTGACCGAATGGAATACATTAAAGGAATGCCCGCCATCAGTATTTATGGCCTTTGGATCGCTGGTGTCCTTGCTGTACTTCTCCTCTACTCTATCATTAGAAGACGGAAGTATAAATGATGCGGTGATGTTTTGAAAAGAAATACACTTCTACTATTTCTTGGTTTCCTGTTTTCGTTCTTTTTTGCCGAGATCATATCGAGGTTCTACCTGTTCGGCCCTAAAGGTTTGAGTCCGTATCAGATCAGTTCATTCAATCCGTTTTGGAATTCGCATTTATGGTACACGCGTCCTGAATCCAATCTTGAATATGAACTGATTCCCAACAAAACAACATGGCACAAGTTTGCTTTTGTTAAAACCAATTCTTGCGGGATGAACGACCGTGAATACGAAAAAACCAAACCTCCCGGTGTTACGCGTGTCGGCCTGCTGGGGGATTCTTTTAGCATGGCCACTGGTGTAGCGATGAATGAAAGCTATCATGCGTTGGTTGAGGAATCCTGTCAAAATGGCCCATTGGAGGTTTTGAATTTCTCGGTTTCCACCTATAACCTTTTCAATTATTATGACATGCTTGTTGAACGGGTTCTCCCGTTTGAATGCGACCATATTGTTGTTGGCTTCTGCCCTTACAATGATTTCGACCTTGAAGGATACAATCCTACTGTGAAATCTGAATGCGCTCGTCCACCTATGCTAAACAGTTACTTCGGCAATATTGTCAAGCGATCGATGCATTCCTTTCTTCATCGCTCCGAGAGCGAGTTGTATCCAACACAAACACAAGTTAAACAGTGTCAGCAAATCCTTGGTAAGATTGACTCGGTTTGCATTGCCAATAACATGTCGTTTTCTGTCTTTGTGGTTTCATATGAACACCTTGCGTCAATTGACAGCATTTCCTCCGTCTGTTCACGATCAGGTGTTGGATTTTCCTCGTCTCACACCAGTTTTTCTGATGACAATAAGCAACAGTATTGGCTGTGTCGTTTAGATCATCACCCGAATGCAATTGCGCACCAGATCATCTCCGAAGCTTTCAGAAAACACTTATCTGATTTTACAGACGATCGTCCTGGTTCAATTAAAGTGTGGCCATCAACACCTGAATCCAACCGATCAGGAAACCGATAACCGCACCGATGTATTCAATGAATTTGAATTCGCGTTTGAGCAGATTCATGATAAGACCTTCGAGCCTTTCGGGCGATAGGTTGTTCACGCGTTCGCGAATGATGTGTTCCACATTGAACTTCTCCTCAATATTGGACAGGTAGCTGTCTATCATGGCTGGTACCGATTCGTCCACTTCTGCCATTACCGTGTCTTTCAGCTTCGTTTTACGCTTGTCACCGACCAATGCAGCTGTTATCGGATAGTTTTTAGGAAACGTAACGTTGAGATAAAAGTCGATCTTAGCCTCCAGTAGTTCCTTTATGGTCAGAATGTTCTCTGGGTTGTTGAGTTTTTCCTTCAGGTCCTCACTCGACAGCAGCTCCTCTGCCACCATTCGGCCAATGTTCTCTGCTACTTTTTTTTGGTTTTTCGGAAAGATGCCCTGAAGTGTGTAGATGCCCAATATGTTCACCGGCTCCTTCGGATGAAAGAGCATTTTCACCGCAATAAAATTGGTGAACCAACCGACCAAGGCCGCTATGAACGGTAGCGAATAGATCATACCAACCCCCTAAATCCCCCAAAGGGGGAATTGAATAAACAGTGTAGTTTTATAAATCTTTCTTTTCGCATCGTCCTCTTTTACTTTTTCAACCAGCTTCCATTCTCGTTACTCCCCCTTCACGGGTTGGAGGGTTTCTACCTCTAACCGCTTATCACGATTGGCCACTTGCCATGCCGTATGAAATATGAGTCTTGCAATCTTTTCCATCTTCTGAAACATGATCTTATCCACCGTGTCTGTTGGCTGGTGGTAATCTTCGTGAACTCCCGTGAAATAAAAAATGACGGGAATCTGGTTTTTCGCAAAATTGTAGTGATCCGACCGATAGTAGAAACGGTTCGGGTCCTTCTCGTCATTGTACGTGTAATCGAATTCCAGCCCTGAATATGTTTCGTTCACCTTCTCACTCAACGCATGCAATTCTGTGCTCAATTTGTCCGAACCAATGATGTAAACGTAGTTGGAATCGGGCGCGTGCTTCTCATCAATTCTCCCGATCATGTCAATGTTCAGATCCGTAACCGTGTTCTCCAGCGGAAAAACCGGATTGTCGGTGTAGAATTCCGAACCGAGCAATCCTTTCTCTTCTCCCGAAACGGTCATGAACAGCATGCTGCGCTTCGGTCCGTTTCCTTCCTTCTTCGCTTGTGCAAAGGCCTGGGCAATCTCTAAAAGTGTGGTCGTTCCAGAACCATCATCGTCCGCGCCATTATAAATGTCTTCTCCCTTTTTTCCCAAGTGGTCGTAATGCGCGGTAACCACCACCAATTCGTCTGGTTTTTCGTTTCCTGGCAGATAGGCCAGCACATTCTCCGCGGTCAATTCTTCGCGGTTCTTTTTCACATCAATCGTCACTGGTACGTTCAATTCTCTATGCAACGGTTTTCCCTTCTTGCTTATCGTTGTTTCCAACTTCTGCAGATTTCCTTTTTCGCCCGCTCCTTTCAATGTACGATTGGCCATACGGTTGCTGATGTAGATCAAGGGTATGCCTTCAGGTTCAACGGGTTCATCACCGATCTGTAAATCGGGCCGTTTTATGTAGCGGCCAAATTGTGTGACAGATGATGTGAAATTATTGTCGATGATCAGTAACGCCTTTGCTCCACTCACCTGTGCCAATTCAATCTTCTTTGTCCAATCCGTTGTCCAATCACTTAACTCTTCCGTGCCCGTAACCAACGATTTTCCCTTTTTGTCTTTCGGCTCGCCACCCGATATCATCAACACACGGTCTTTCACCTCCACTCCAGCATAATCGCTGTAGTTCTCCGAGGCAATTCCATAACCCAAGTAGAGCAGGTTTTCCGTCTGGATGAGCATATCTCCGAAACCAGGGAAATAGTACATGTCCTTCAAGAACTGGAGCGTGTCCGAACCGACCATCAATTTCACCGTGTCTGGATAGGTGAGTTGCAACTTGTATGGCTGGAAATATCCACCCAATTGCTTTATCGGCTGATACCCGAATTCCTGGAATTGCTCCTTGATGTAATTGGCCGCTTTCTTCTGTCCTTCCTGCCCCGTTTCGCGGCCTTCAAACTCGTCCGAAGCAATGATTTCCAACCGCTTGCGCAGATCCTTTGCGGTAATGGTTTCTGCGTATTTCAACTGTAAACTGTCTTTCTGGCCGTAGGCCGAAAAACCAACAGAAACCATGCAAATCAGCAGTACATTTCTCAGCATGGAATAGGAATTTTCTTCACCCGTTCTGTGTGTCTTCCTCCTTCAAATGCCGTATTCAAGAATTTTTCCACGCATTCCAACGCTTCCTGTTCAGAGATGAAACGTGCAGGGAGCGACAGCACATTCGCATCGTTATGCTGTCGTGTCAATTCCGCCTGTTCTGGTTCCCAAGCCAAGCCTGCGCGCACGTTCGGGTATTTGTTGGCGACCATCGCAACGCCATTTCCGCTTCCACACATGATGATACCACGGGAAATTTCACCCGAATCGATTGCTTTTGCCAACGGATGAATGGCATCTGGGTAATCTACCCGTTCAGGTGTGCTTGGCCCGAAATCCACCACATCAAATCCTTTCCCAACCAATTCTGTTTTTATACGTTCCTTCAATTCAAACCCTGCGTGGTCGCAGGAAATCGCGATCTTTTCCATTCGTAATTCGTGTTAATAATGGTCTATTCAAACTTCCAACTTATTCACGCTGGTAATCGGTAAAACTTATTTGGTTGTTAACATCTTCTCAAACAAATGTTTGCCGTAACCAAACCAAATGCTCAGTTGTCCAAACAATTGGATTAGACAAATCTTTTGATCCGTCAAATGTCAACGATCTCCGTCATCATTTCTCTTGTCAAAGATGCAATCAAATACCAACAATAGACGTTATTGACAAACGGTTGATAAATCCGTAAATACTTGATTTTACAGAACGATCCTTCCGAATTTTATGTTCATTTCGTGTTATGTAAAGCTGATAACTATCCCAACCAAAAAACCGTTTTTAAAGTTTTGCACGAATCAACACACTAATAATATCAACATAGATATTTCTAAATCTCTTTTAAATATTAATTCAGTTTGTTGATCGTTTTTAGCTATCGGTCGTTTGAATCTATCTTTACCGCTTCGTTATGAAATTGCGCAACCACTTCTTTCTGCTTTTTCTTCTGTTTGCCACAAACGCTGAGGCACAGGAAAAGGAGTATGTCAAATTTACCTACGACAATGGTGTTGTTTCCAGCGAAGGGTTCATGCAAGATGGTCAGCCAGAAGGTTATTGGAAAACCTACTATGAAGACGGAACGCTAAAATCGGAAGGGAACCGCGTCAAACATCAACTCGATAGCATCTGGAAATTCTATTCTCCTGAAGGAGAAATTACCCAAAGTATCACGTATTTGGATGGGAAGAAAAACGGTGTTCGAAAGACGTTCTTCGAAGATGGTGTTTTGCAGAAGGAAGAAACGTTTAAGAATGATGTACTGGTAGGAACGATCAAGAAGTACTATCCATCAGGAAAATTGGCCGAGACCATTCCGCTGGACACGCTGGGTAAGGGGAAAGAACAGGGTTTCGGGTACGAATTTGCAGAAGATGATGGACGGATCACAGCCATTATCGAATACAGGAACGGCTATGTTGCTAACCGCGAACGCATAAACCGCAAGGACAAATTCAACCAGAAACAAGGGCTTTGGAAAGAATTCTATGAAAGCCGTTCCGTAAAGGTTGAGGGACGATACAAGAACGATAAGAAGAACGGCTATTTCAAAACGTACGATGAGGAAGGAAACTTGGTGGAAACGCTGAAGTATGAGGATGGAATTCTGATACCAGAGCCAGAGGAATTGGCGAAACTGGACATCAAGCGAGAATATTATCCCAACGCTCAGGTCAAATCTGTCGGTAGTTACAACAAGGGAGTGAAGGAAGGAGTGCATCGCGAGTTTTCGATGGACGGAAAAGTGACGGGCGCAAAAATTTACAGCAAGGGAAAAGTAACAGGAGAAGGAATTGTAGATGAGGCAGGAAGACGCCAAGGACCGTGGAAAGAATTCTACGAAACAGGGGAGTTACGCAGCGAAGGCAAATACAAGGATGGACTTCGCGAAGGTGATTGGGTCTTCTATTACAAAGACGGTAAGGAGGAACAGCGAGGGAGCTATCACCGCGGTAAACCAGATGGTGAATGGAAATGGACTTTCGCTAACGGACAAACCTGGCGAGAGGAGGTGTTTTATGATGGATTGGAAGAAGGTTTGGCCATCGAATACAACGATACGGGTAAGGTTGTGTCGAAGGGAAATTACCTTTCTGGTGAACGTGAAGGAGAATGGTTGATTGACTTGGGAGACGAAAAGGAAGAAGGAACTTATGTGGCTGGGCAACGTAATGGCATGTGGAAATACCATTATCCGAATGGAAAACTCAGGTTTGAGGGTAAGTTTGAACAAGGTTTGGAAAGTGGAAAGCACACATGGTTCTACGAGAACGGACAGGTTGAAGAAGTAGGTACGTACAAGTTTGGCCAGAAGGAAGGCGATTGGTATTCGTTCAACGAAGAGGGAGTACAGACACGAATGGAAACCTACCGACAGGGAGAGTTAATTAAGGTTGACGGAGAAAAGGTAGCGCAAGCGGGAAAGGAAGATGAGCAATAATATTCGGGTGGAAGATAAAACGACACGCTATCAGCATTTGATTGAGAACTTGCCAGTAGGCGTTCTCATTTTTCGTGACGGTAGCATTGAGTATGCAAATCCACACGCCATAAAATTGCTCGGAATTGAACAGAGTAAGGTTGCGGGATTGCAGCCAGTAAATTTTCTGCATCCATCGTACAATAACGAGTTCGATCTTCTCATCAACGGAATCAAGAACGGAAGAGAACCAGGATTCATCGAATTGAAGATTGTACGGTCGGGAACGACATCATTGCTCGATGTGGAAGCAAGCGGAAGTATGCTGGATGATGGAGCGATACAGTTGTTGTTGCATGACGTTTCCACAAGGAAGCAACTCGCTCGTGAGCAGCTCCGGGCACAGATAGCGGAGGAAACAAATCTCCAACTTCAGCGGGAAATCATTGACCGAACGAAAGCGGAAAAGGAATTACGGCAGGCGCAGCAATATGCGCGAAGCATTATTGACAGTTCGTTGGATATGATCGTGGCCACAGATATTGATTATACCATCAATGAGTTCAATGCAGCTGCAGAAGCAACTTTCGGATACACACGCGATGAGGTAATAGGTCAACATCTATCTCTGCTCTTTTCTGATGAGCAGGAAATGAAAAAGGTCATTCAGCGTATAACGGAAAATGGTTCGCTGGCCAATGAAATTATCAATAAGAAGAAGGACGGAACATTCTTTATTTCCTTTCTATCGGCATCGGTTTTAAGGAATGAGAAAGGAGAGATCGTAGGGGCGATGGGCGTTTCGCGAGACATCACGGCCATTAAGAAAGCGGAAGAGGAACTTCGTTTAAGTGAGGAGCGGCATAGAGCAATCTATGATCAGGCATATATTGGTATTGCACGGATAGCAAAAATGGGACGTTTCCTACTCGTGAACGAGCGTCTGTGTGACATGCTAAATTACTCAGCAGAAGAACTTTACAAGAAAACGTTCTATGAATTAGCGGTTCCTGAGGAAGTAGAAGAGAGCCTTGTTGATTGGGATCAACTGTTAAGTGGAAAGATTAAGAACTTCTCGCGGGAACAAACCTACATTCGGAAAGATGGTGAATTGTTAAGTGCAAATGTGACGGTGTCGCTGGTGCGAGACACGAATGACAGTCCTAACTATTTTGTGGCCGTATTTGAGGACATTACAGAAAGGAAAGAGTACGAGCGACAGCTGGAAGAATCGTTAAGGGAGAAAGAAGTACTCTTAAAGGAAGTTCATCACCGCGTGAAGAACAATATGCAGGTGATTTCCAGCATTTTGAATTTGCAATCATCTTACATTGAAGATGAAACAGCACTTGGCATACTTAGAGAAAGTCAGGACAGGATCAAATCAATGTCTTTTGTTCACGAGAGTCTGTACCAGAGCAACACGCTTTCGGAAGTGAACTTTGCAGAGTATATACAGAATATCACGAAGAATCTGTATCACTCATATTCTCGTCCTGAAGGCGGAATAAGTTTGAATTTTGAACTTGAGAATATCTACCTCAATTTGGACACCTCTATTCCGTGTGGACTGATAATCAACGAAGTAGTTTCTAATTCATTGAAGTATGCGTTCAATGGAAGAGAAAATGGTGTTATCGAAGTGCAGTTTTCTAAACTAACGGATGGAAAATTGAAACTAATTATCAGTGATGATGGTATAGGACTTCCTGATAACTTTGATATAGAAAATGCAGAGTCACTTGGGTTACAGTTGGTAACAACCCTTGTTACGCAGGTTAGTGGAGAATTGGAAATAGATAATTCAAATGGAACGCGGTTCACCATCGTGTTCAAAGAGCAATAGATTATGGCAAAGACAAGTGTATTGGTTGTAGAGGACGAGAGTATCGTTGCAAAGGATATTCAGAATAGTCTGAAGAAGCTTGGTTATGCAGTACCAAGCGTTGAGAACACGGGAGAAGACGCTATTGATGCGGCAGGCCAGTACAAGCCAGACCTCATTCTTATGGATATCATGCTAAAAGGAGAAATCAGCGGTATCGATGCGGCAGAGCAGATTCGCAATCGTTATCAGATTCCTGTCATTTTTCTTACGGCTTATGCCGATGAAAGTACATTAAGTAAGGCAAAAGTGACCGAGCCTTATGGATACATCATC
Source organism: Flavobacteriales bacterium (assembly GCA_016124845.1). Lineage (NCBI taxonomy): Bacteria > Pseudomonadati > Bacteroidota > Flavobacteriia > Flavobacteriales > Flavobacteriales bacterium. The sequence goes on along the minus strand of WGMW01000013.1, from coordinate 34,814 downwards.
AAGCCGTTCAAGGAAATCGATTTGCATACGTCCATTGAGATGGCGTTGTACAAACACGGGAAGGAGCAGGAGGTCAAGAAAGAGCGGGACCTCTACTCTTCTATCGTTCTTGATAAGTCAGCGGACGACTGCATTTTCGTCAAGTCGAATAGCCGTTTGGTTAAAGTTAAGACCAAGGAAATCTATTTCGTGGAGGCATTGAAGGATTACGTGATCATTCATGCCAAGGACGCCAAGTATACTGTTCATTCAACGATGAAGGATATGTTGGCAAAGCTTTCCAGTAGTGAGTTTCTAAGAGTGCACAGGTCTTATATTGTAAGAGTTGATAAGATTGTGGCCATTGAGCAGAACAACTTGGTTATGGAGGACGACAAGAAAATTATTCCAGTAGGCGGTTCTTACAGGGATGAACTGAACAGCCGGTTGAAATTCGTGTAAAAACTGACGCACAGAATTAAACGCTGAGCGCATTTCTTTTCTTTTCTTGAGTAAGGCATAGCAGAGGAAGAAAAAACCTCCATAATCGCGTTATTCAGACTTTTGGAAGATATAGATGATGCTGGAGCACTTGGAAGTGTCAAATACGGTTTTAAGGTTTGATAGTGAACCGATAAGTCCAGCTCTTAGCCAAGCAATCAAGCCATTGTAGCCGCGATTTTTCTCACTAAGTAAGGAAACATAAATCGAGTCGAACCACATTGGTTTGAATGCAACCAATTCAAAACCAACCTGTTTCAAAAGGGGTTCGATGGTTTTTGGATTGAAATGATAGAGATGGCGCGGGAGGTCATAAGCAGCCCAGCCTTCTCTGTAAACCTTGGCATCATACGAAGTATGATTGGGAACAGCGATAATCAAATTACCATTTGGCTTTAGTATTCTCTTGAACTCGTCAAGGGTTTCATCAAGCCGATGAACGTGCTCCAAAACATGCCAAAGAGTAATTACTGAAAGCGATGCTTCAGAAATTTCGTTGAGGGTGTTAACCAAGTTGATGGAAGGGTTCTTCTTTTCTATTAAACCACGGGCATTTGGGTCAGGCTCAAAAGCAGAGACAGACCAGCCGGATTGCTGTAGATAATTGGAAAAATCACCACTACCCGCGCCATAGTCTAATACGGTTTTGTCTGCCGTAAGCGATGAAAGAAGCTGTTCTTTTTTACCCAGTGTGTAGTTTTTGACAAGCGCATATACCTTGAATAAGAACCCTTGTTGAGTGTCTGTATGCGATACATAATCGGGGTTATCATAGTATTTGCCAATGACTGATTCTGTTGGTCTGGGGTTGGTAAAATGAAGACCGCAATTGACACATTCAACAATTGTGAATGTGTCTTTTGAGTACGTTGAGTCTACACAACGAAGGGTTTCTCGGAAGCTGTCTGTCTTGCAAGAAGGACAGCTTTCAAGTGTTTCTAAAGAATGTTCCACGTGAAACTATTTACCTAAATGAACGAGTAAAACGGAAATATCGGAAGGAGAAACACCACTGATTCTTGATGCTTGTCCGATGGATTGAGGACGGATTTTAGTCAGCTTTTGACGAGCTTCTGCAGACAACGATTGAAGCTTATCATAGTCGAAATCATCTTTTAACCGAATACCCTCAAAGCGCAAGAGTTTGTCAGCAGTATCCTGTTCTTTTCGGATGTAACCAGAGTATTTGGCACGTATTTCAACTTGCTCAATAATCTCAGCTTCAGTGGAAATAGCATGAACCGCATCACGGACAGATTCGATGGAATCAATCATTGAGGTCAAATCGGTCTCAGGACGAGAAATCAATGAAAACGCCCGTAATTTTTGGTTTACCTCGCTGCTATCACGACCAGATAAATATGCGTTGCTTTCCTCCGTTTCCAAGCTCAATTTTGAGAGAACCTTTTCTATTTCCTGAGCCTTTTGTTGTTTGAATTCTACCCGCATCAAACGCTCATCGGAAGCCAATCCAATATGATGTCCAACCGGAGTTAGCCGTTCATCCGCATTATCTTGTCGGAGTAGAATTCGGTGCTCCGCGCGGGACGTAAACATGCGGTAAGGTTCTTCGGTTCCTTTTGTGATAAGGTCATCAATCAAAACCCCGATGTAAGCCTCTGAGCGTCCGAGAATGAACGGTTCTTTCTCCTCAATATTCTGATGTGCATTGATTCCTGCGACTAGTCCTTGGCAAGCCGCCTCTTCATAGCCAGTTGTTCCATTGATCTGCCCAGCGAAGAACAGGTTCTTTACCAACTTGGTTTCAAGCGTATGCGAAAGCTGGGTTGGTGGAAAATAGTCATATTCAATTGCGTAACCAGGACGGAACATTTTTGCATTCTCAAAACCTGGTATTAGTCGCAACGCTTTGTATTGTATTTCTTCAGGAAGCGAAGTTGAGAATCCATTGAGGTAAACCTCCACTGTGTCCCAACCTTCTGGCTCAACAAATAGTTGATGGCGGTTCTTGTCGGAGAAACGCTCAATCTTGTCCTCAATGGAAGGGCAATAACGAGGGCCAAGTCCCTGAATACGGCCTGTAAACATCGGAGAGCGATCAAAACCCTGTCGGAGGATGTCGTGTACCGCATCGTTGGTGTAAGCTAAATAGCAGCTTCGCTGTGAGGACAGTTTTGAAGTGTCTGAGAAGGAAAATTTGCTTGGATGTTCATCTCCCGGCTGTTCTTCCATTACCGAGTAATCGATGGATCTACCATCGATTCTTGGTGGAGTTCCAGTTTTCATTCGGCCAGATTCGAACCCAAAAGTTTCCAAGTTTTCGGTCAGACCAACAGAAGCTTTTTCAGCAGTTCGACCGCCACCGAAGTTCTTCTCACCGATGTGAATCAGTCCATTCAAGAAGGTTCCGTTGGTAAGTACAACAGCCTTACTTCTAAACGTATGACCAAGCGAAGTTTTGACACCACAAACCGCTTCCCCTTCAACAATCACCTCATTGACAGTATCCTGCCAGAAGTCCAAGTTCCTGGTTTGCTCCAGCATCATACGCCATTCGTAAGCGAATTTGAATCGGTCGTTTTGTGTACGCGGACTCCACATGGCCGGTCCTTTGGAACGGTTCAGCATACGGAACTGAATGGCTGAACGGTCGGAAACAATACCCGAATAACCGCCCAGCGCATCAATCTCACGAATGATCTGGCCTTTGGCTATACCACCCATTGCTGGGTTGCACGACATCTGTCCGATCGTGTTCATGTTCATGGTAACGAGCAGCGTCTTGGAACCCAAGTTCGCGGCAGCAGCAGCGGCCTCGCATCCTGCGTGTCCACCACCAACAACAATTACGTCATAATGAGCGTGCATGCTTCAAGTTTCACGTGGAACAATCATAAGTAACTGAAAACCAAATGATTGAATCCTCTAAAAGGAGCGCAAAGATAGATAAAAATCCTCTTTGGAAGTCATTTGAGTTTTGGCGGCCTTTCCCTTGTCGGAATAACCAATGAGATGAAGCACCCCGTGAACAAGCACGCGGTGCAATTCATCAAGCATCGAAACGTTTAAATCGGAAGCGTTTTCAGCGATGCGGTCAATGCTAATGAACAGATCACCCGAAACGAAAGAATCCACGCAATAATCGAATGTGATGATGTCTGTGAAATAGTCGTGGTCGAGATGCTTTCGATTCATCTCCAAGAGGTAATCATCCGAACAGAAAATGATTCCGAGTTCGGCCAGTTCCTTGCCTTCAGCACGGCAAGTTTCCTCAAGCCAAGCGGCAATTTGTTCAGGATTTGAAACGATAAAATCGGTTTGCTCCGAATGGAACGAAACATCAGCCATTTAGCCGACCTTGAAAATCATTTCCACCTTGGTTCCGTTCTCTGAGAACTCGACCTCATCGGCCAAATGTTTCATGAGAAACACACCGCGGCCGCTGATTTTCTCCAAGTTTTCTGGGTCGGTCGGATCCGGAAGCGCATCATGGTCAAACCCTTCGCCTTCGTCTTTCACACTGAACGAAAGTCGGTCACCACGGTCGGTGAAATCAAGATGAACCTTCTTATCAGGATTTTGGCGATTGCCGTGGTTGATGGCGTTGTTCACGGCTTCGGTTACAGCAATCAGAATGTTTCCGTAGTAATCCTCATCCACCGAGTACTTTTTGCAAACGTCATCAACAAGCTTTTCGGCAATGACAATGTTGTCGGCCTTTGAGTCAAAGTTCAGGCTCTGTTTTTCCATTAGTGCAGCTATTCCACCTGCTTTTTGAAGTACTCGTCAACTTTGTCGCGGTAGAACGGACTTAAGTTCGGAGGCACGGTTCGCAGCAGTTCGGTCTCATTTTTTTTCTGCCTTATATACTCGAAAAAAATCTCAGGGTTACCATAATCTTCATTTTTTGCCTCCTTCGATTCTCTGCGTTGTTCCTGCTCCCGTTCGCGCTCCGCATTTTCCGCCTCCAAGAGCCTTGTTAAGATTTCCTGCTGGCGCATCAATGTTTCCTGCGTAATCATTTTGTTCACGAGGTCAGTTTCGGTCTGCTCCATCATCTCCTGAATCTTCTTCATCTCGCCCGAACCGCCTTTACCTGTTTCGCCTTCTTTCTGAAGTTGCTTTTCGTATTCACGGGCCATGTTTCGAAGCGCTTCTTGCTGAGCCGCCATTTGTGCCAGTTGCTTGCTCATGCCCCGGTTTCCGGGAGACATGCCCTGTTTCTGCCCCTGTTGTTTGCCGCCAGGCTGCATGCCTTTGCGCATTTCCTTCATCTGCTTGTTCATCTGCTCTTGCAGTTTGCGCATGGCCCCAGCCGAAGGCTTGCCGCCTCCTCCGGGTTTGGAGCACGAACCAGAACCAGCCGCCTGAGCCGCGGCAGCCTGCATTTGCTGAACGGTTTCACTCAAAAGCAACGCCAGATTATTCAATGAAGTAAGCGCAAACTGCTGTCGCGAAAGTGCCTCAGGTGTTTTGCGGTCAGCCATCTTTTCGATGGATTTCTTCATGTTGGAGTTGACCGAACGGATTTCGCGGTTCACAATCGTTTCGATTTGTGGAACACGTTTGCTCAACGCATAGAGCGAATCCTCAATGAGTTTGCTGTCGTCCTTCAGCTTGAGCTGTTCGCGAGCGAGGTCCGTGTATTTCGGGTCGTTGATATTGGTCTGCTTCAAGTTGCCGATGAGTTTTTCTTGGTCGAAGGAAAGCGTGAGCAGATTTTCCACGATCTGGCGCAGTGCTTCCATATCTTCCTGTTGGCCTTGCGCCTGCATTTGCATCATCATGTTGCCCATTTTCTGAGCCATGTTCTTCATTTGGTCTGCAGCCTTTTTCTGCGAATCGGAAGCTTTCTTGTTCTGATTCTGGTCCAGCTGCTCCTTGCTTTCCTTCTGACTGTCCGAAACAGATTCTTCCTCATTGCCGAAATCCTCCATTTTGTTCGGAGTTTCCAACTCTTCGTTTTTCTGTTCGAGGTCGTCAATGTCCTTTTCGATGTCCTCGAATTCCTCATTCAGCTTCTCCTGTTTATCGCTCAGTTCCTGATTGTCGGCATCCTTGTTCTTGGTCTCTTCAGAGAGTTTTTCCTGATCCTTGGCCAGTTCCTCCAACCGTTCCATGGTCTGCTCCAGTTTCTGCTCAAACTCCAGTTGCTTGAAGAGTTCCAAACTGCGGTCAAGTTCCTTTTCAAGGTCTTCGTTGCTGAGTTCAATGTCCTCCAAAAGCTCTTGCGCCTTTTCCTTGGTCATTTCCTCCATCAGCTTTTCCATCTCATCGAAAAGCTTTTTCATCTCGTCCGACATCACTTCCTCGAATAGCTTTTCCAGTTGCTGTTGCTTCTCCACCAGCTTCGGATCAAACTCCATCATCTCGTTCATTTTGGAGTTCTTCTGTTCCGATTTCTGCTGGATTTCGTCCATCTTTTTCTGAAGGGCCTTCTGCGTTTGCAGCATCTGCTTCATTTTCTCCTTGTCTTCCCAATCGAGATTTTTCTTGTTGAGAAGGTCTTTCTGAAGGTCATCGAGGTCTTTCTTCATCTCGTTGGCCATCTTCAACGTTTCTGAAAGTTCCTGTTTCAACTGCTCGCTTTTGGCATCGTTCTCAGCGGCCAATTCATTCAGCGTTGCTACGCGATACGTGATGGTTTCCGAACGGGACGATTTGCTGCCGTTCACCCCATCGTTATCCCAAACCTCGAAGTAGTATTCAACTGCATCGCCAGGTTCCAAACCGAGTTCGGTCAGATCCCAGTAATGGAAAAACGTTTCTGACTTCTGATTCTTGGAAACCGCGATTGCCATATCCTTTTCCTCCGATGATGAACCGTCTTCATTCAATCTTTTGAACTTGAAAACAAGCGAAGAGAAACCGTAATCGTCCTTCACCTGCCCGTTGAAATACATGCGTTTCGGGTTCAGCGAATCTTCCACACCGACCACCGAAATGGACGGATACAAGTCAGGAACAACCGTAACCGTGTAGCGCAACGAATCACCTGCTTTCAGGAATTCGTTGGAACCAACAATAGTGTACTCTGCACTCTTTCGGAATTGTTCCGAAAAGCTGAAGTTGTCCTTTCCGTTTCGGTTCAGCTCCACGGTTTCATCGCCCAAGACCATGCTCAGGTTGTCGGTCTTGTTCGTGTTGAAATTCCAGTTGACGCGCGTTCCTTCAGGAATCAACAGATCACCGCTGTTCTGGCGGTTCTCGTTCGGTCGATTGATGTATTTCGGGAATTCCAGCGCCACATCAAACCCAACTACAGAAGGCTTGGGCAGCACCTTCAATTCGTGGCCTGAAGAATTGTAACCGTTACCGCCCAAACGGAAATCCACATTCTCGCGCGGCTGATGAAAAACGTATGAGAATTTGGCCGCGCTCAACTTGTTCATCAGCGTGCGCTTGCCGTCAATTTCCACATAAAGGTCGTTCGGAACCTCTTTTCCATCCAACGAAACTACCAGTTCAAAATCCTGCAACTCAATAGTAGAGAGTTCCTCGTTCTGAATATTGAACAGGAACGGAGCGAGGTTCTCGAAAGCCGTTCGGTGATTCACAATTCTGCGAGTTCCTTCTGTAATAAGGGAAGGCGCAATGGCCAAGATCAGCAGCAACAATAACAAGGGCGGCAACGCGTAACGCAGAAACTGCTTGTTTTCCTTCAGGTCGATGGCTGTGGAAAACGGAACGGGTTTCAGTTCGGTGATGCGTTGGTCGATGCTGGCCAACAACAGTTCTGAACTCGAACCAGCGGCCGAGCGTTGCAACTGTAGAGTGTTCAGCAGGCGGTCTTCAATATTGCTGAAATGCTTTCCGACAATGGTCGCGGCCTCATCGTAAGAAATTCCGGGTCGGATATTGTAGAGATGGATGAGCGGACCGATGACCCATCGCGCCAGCGCAACACCCGAAACCAGCAGCAGCGCATAGAAGAAAATGGTGCGGCCCGTAATGCCGAAACGCCCGTAATATTCCAAAATCGCGAAAACCAAAAACGAGGCCACCAACAGCCCCGTGGTGAGCAACGCCCCACGAATAAGCTGATTCAGATAATATTTCCGAATGAACTCATCAAGCTTCTGAAGTAACTGGTTGCCGTCCCCGCTCATGTTCGTCTCAACGCCTTCGTAATTCCTTTGTTATCGCGACCGACTAACAAAAATACGGGTATTCCGCTGCGCGAAGTGCTTCCACTCAGGAACAAATGTTAAATAAGGCTACCTTTGCGCGCCCAAAATCAACCTTGATGGAAAACCGAAAAGTAAGGGTACGATTTGCTCCCAGCCCAACGGGGCCGTTGCACATGGGAGGCGTGCGTACCGCGCTTTACAATTATCTGTTCGCCAAAAAGCATGGCGGAGATTTCATCCTCCGAATTGAGGATACCGACCAAACGCGCTACGTTCCTGGTGCCGAAGAGTACATAATGGAAGCGCTGGAATGGTGCGGAATGCAGCTGAACGAAGGCCCGAAAACGGGTGGCGAATACGGCCCATACCGACAGTCGGAGCGAAAGGAAAGCTATCGCGAATTCGCAGAGCAGTTGATTGCAAGCGGACACGCTTACTATGCGTTCGATACGCCAGAGGAGTTGGACGAGATGCGTGAGCGTTTGAAAAAAGCGAAAGTTGCCGCACCGCAATACAACGCGGTGACACGGGAAACCATGAAGAATTCGCTCACGCTTTCAGAAGACGAAGTGAAAAGACGATTGGATTCGGGTGAAGCATACGTTATACGAATCAAGATTCCGCGTAAGGAGGAAGTGCGTTTCCATGATGTGATTCGTGGTTGGGTTGTGGTTCATTCGGCTCAGATGGATGATAAAGTGCTGTTCAAATCAGACGGCATGCCGACCTACCATTTGGCCAACGTGGTGGATGATTACAAAATGAAGATCACCCACGTTATTCGTGGTGAAGAATGGTTGCCGTCAGCACCGCTTCATGTATTGCTTTATCGCTATTTGGGTTGGGAAGATGTGATGCCAGTTTTCGCGCACCTGCCACTTATTCTTAAGCCTGACGGAAATGGAAAGTTGAGCAAGCGAGACGGTGATCGACTCGGATTCCCGGTTTTCCCTTTGAACTGGAAAGACCCGAACACAGGTGAAGAATCACAAGGTTATCGCGAGCGAGGCTATTTCCCAGAGGCATTCACCAACATGTTGGCAATGCTCGGGTGGAATCCAGGTACAAACCAAGAGATTTTCTCGTTGGAAGAATTGGTTGAAGCTTTCACACTGGAGCGTGTAGGTAAATCAGGCGCCAAGTTCGACCCCGAAAAAGCCAAGTGGTATAATCAGCAATACTTGCGTTCGTACGATGATGCAGCCCTTGCGGATATTTTTCAGGTAACGCTGAAGGAAAAAGGAATCGAAGCCTCAGATGAGCACGTAGCGAAGGTCTGTGCACTCATCAAGGAGAAAACGCAATTCACGGCTGAGTTCTGGGATTTCGGTTATTACTTTTTCCTGAAACCAGAATCGTTTGACGAAAAGGTTGTGGAGAAACGTTGGAATGAGAACGCAGCCAAGTTTTTCCCTGCGCTCGCGGATTCGTTCGAGAAAATGACCGACTGGAAAGCGGAATCAATTGAAGCAACATTCAAATCAACGGCAGAAAGCCTCGAGATTAATCCAGGTCACGTAATGCAGTTGTTCCGTGTTCTCTTGAGCGGACAAGGAGGCGGTCCTGTTCTGTTCGAAATGACAGAACTGTTGGGACAGAAAGAAGTGGTTGAACGTCTTCGCGAAGGTGTTGCAAAACTGAAGTGATGCAAGAGCTTTTTATCGAGGATATTCGGCTTCATGCCTATCACGGCTGCTTGGAAGAAGAAGGCAGAATAGGAGGGAAGTACCGCGTTGACATCAAAGCGGTTGCCGACTTCAACGAATGTGCCGACACGGACGACCTGAACAAAACAGTTGATTATGTGGTTGTGTACAACCTTGTGAAGCAGGAAATGGAAATCCGTTCAAAACTCATCGAAACAGTTGCAAGGCGTATTGCAGAAAAACTCCAGCAGCAGTATTCGTGGGTGGCTGAATGGGAAGTGAGCCTGACCAAATTCAACCCACCAGTTGGTGGCAACTTGGGGCAAAGCAGAATAGTGTGGAGAACAGCATAAGTAAATTCATCGTGGTTTAATCTCCGCGATTATTACTTTTGCGGCATGGTCGGGTGGCCGAGTGGCTAGGCAGAGCTCTGCAAAAGCTCGTACAGCGGTTCGAATCCGCTCCCGACCTCAAAAGAAACCCTAAACACGATTTCGTGGTTGGGGTTTTGTATTTTTGAACGGAATTATAAAGTAAACGGTACAAAAGCGTTGAGTTCCTTCCTTCGTCAGGAAAACAAGAACAAAGTTTGGCTGCTTTTCCGAACGCAGTGAGGAATCTCAGATCGAACCCATCAACTTTATAATTCCGTTTTTGAATAAACATAAACTTGATGAAAACACGATTACTTCTTCCTCTGACCATGTTTGTCGGCACAACATGTTTTGCGCAATATGGGGACTATTCAGTTCGGGTGGAAGTTGAAGGTAACGGATTTGCACACTTTACTCAGGTCTATTTTGAAGATGGTTTAAACCCAGTGCAATCAGAACCAACCCTTGGTTGGGACCCATGTTGTGACGCTAACCTCATTATTGCGAATCAAAACCAGCCGCATGTTTATACCGAGGTTGTTGAACCGCCTGAACCACCGAATAATCCGAAGTTGTCTATAAATGGACTGCCTCACATAACCCAACAGACAGACGTTCCCATGGGCTTTCACCCCGGAGAATTGGCATCATACGACTTTACGTTTAAGGAACTATACACACTTCCTGCGGGAATGGGTGTCACACTTGAGGATCTGGCGCAGAACGTTTCGCAGGATTTGCTTGTTGATTCCACGTACTCAACATGGAGCGCGCCATCTGATGATGAGCTCAGGTTTATAATTCATTTTTACCCTCAAACGGTCACGGGTACATCTGGTTTAGAAAGAACGAGGCCTAATCTTAAAGTGATTAGTGACGGGGCATTAGTAAAAATCTCATTCCAGATTGAGATTTCAGATGGACAGTTTTTCGTATACGACTGTACAGGAAAAGAGGTTTATCGGGAGGTTTGGTCCGGAACGAAAAGCGGAACTGACATGGATCGAACGATTTTGGCAGACGGGGTTTATATTTTTCAGGCGGTTGATGCAATGGGTGAAACCATTTCAAAAAAAGTTGCGTTTCAATAAAATTGAATATTTTTGTGTTCTTGCTGACAAATGAAGAAGCTTCTCTCAATCCTGATCGTGCTGTTTTCCACCGCTTATAACGCGGCTGCACAACCACCACCACCACCACCACCAAACACGGCAATTTCCTTGGACATTCTGGTCGGCCTTCTTGTCTTGATAGGGGTCTTCTACGGAATAAGGAAATTGAAGCTTAAAAAAGAAGCAGCATAGAGGTAGCGCCCACTTGCAATTTGCTTTATTGCGCACAGAGCAACCTTAATCATTTTGTTTCCGACCTTCATGGGTTACTTTTGAAATATGTCGGTGGAGGTAAATGATAGGGTAAAGGCCCAGACGTTTTACGAGGAGGTCAGGCAATGGCAATCGGAGATCAACACGCAGGTTATCGACCTCATGTTCTTTCAGCGGATTTTGGACATCTATGGCCTGAAGGCAGCAGAATCGGGCGATGCAGCAGATGTAGTTCACCTCAAGCGAACCCTTACATCATTTTTGGAACATCGGGTTGAAGGACACAAAAAGCTTCTACGGGAGCATGAAGAATACCTTTTGAAAATAGTTGAGGACCGTGTGCTTTTAAAGGACCGGGAATTTCCGTTCAAACATCAGGATGTCAGTAAAGAGGTGCAGGATTTCCGAGTTGGCGCACAGAGCCTCAAAACCAGCCTGTTTGAGAAGATTGAGCGGCTGAAAAACGCCTGATCATTTCACCACTTCCGCCTGGAAGAGCTGATACGGCACTGCATTCATTTCTCCTTGGGTATTGATCTGCAGAACACCTTTGAAGGTGACCATCTGATCAGTGGCGAATCGAGGGAATTTTCCTCCAGGGAATAATTCTACAACGGTTTCAGGTCCTGCGTTTCCGCAGAAGAAGCAGTTGGCAAACGGGTTGGCCGAAACCATGTACATACCAAGCTCCACATCCACAGGAATCACGTAGCCTTTAACTCGTATTTCTTTTCCGTTCAAAGCCATCAATTCATCCGAGAATTCAGGTGGTTTCACGTTCACTTCAAAACCGAATGTTTCGGAATATTCGCGATGGAATTTGACCTGTGCAAACGTGTTCCAGCTCACCAGGGTTTGAGCTGAAACGAATCCGCCCGACAGGGTAAAAAGAATGGAAAACAAGAGTTTCATTTCGCTTTAGCGTTGCGCAAGATATAATTACAATGTTCAAGGTCGTCCCAGTTCAGTTTTAACCGACCTTGAAATGTGACAATGTCATCGGCATTGAATGTTTTGTCCGGTCTGTTGGCAAACTGGAGCTCAACCACGCTTTCCGGGCCCGCATTTCCGCAAAAGAAGCAACTGGTGTACGGGTTGGCAGAAAGCACGTAATAATTGGATTCAATATCAATGGGAATGATGTAGCCTTCGATTTCCACCAGTATGCTGTCAAGTGCCAGAACCTCCTTGCTGAAATCAGGATACCACACGGTTTCGTCATACGCAGGGAAATAGCGGTCTTCCCAGTCAACTTTTGCAAGTAACGACCAATCAATTTTTTTGTGCTGCGCGATGCTTTGCAGCGAAATCAGGAAAAAGGAGAAAACGAGAAAAGGCAATGAACACTGATGTTTACTGATCCTGCAAATCGGGAATGATCGTTTTTTCGCGATAGACAAATCCTCCGCCTCGTCCCTCGGCACCTCCTTTGTAAAGGAGGAACCGGCCAGTTCCCCCTTCAAAAGGGGGTGGACCGAAAGTGGAGCTTGCGGAACTTTACGGGACGGGGGATTATTCTTCAAGGGAAAAAAGGCACTATTCATTTCTCAGAATGGTTGAAATGTCTGAACGATAAGCACGGATGGCGGGAATAATGGCCGCGACCAGACCTACACCAAGCGTGAGGGGCAGTAGCCAAATTTCTACCGCAGAAACACCACTTTGCGACACGCTGAAATGAAATTGTTCTTCTCCGAAAGATGAAAGTGTCATGATCGCTATTCGACCCAAGATGATGCCAAAAACGTATCCCGCCAAACACAGCAACAGGCTTTCCTGAATGACCAAAGCGAACAGTTTGGCAGGAGAAGCCCCCAAAGATCGCATCAGAGCGAGTTCGTATTTGCGTTCTTTCAATGAATTGAGCAACGAAATAAAAACACTCAAAGCAGCAATGATCATAATGAGAATTCCGATGGTTTGAAGCGTACTGAAACCGATTCCCATCAATTCATACAAACGATTGATCTCGATGGCTGGAAGCGCGGCCTGCATGGATGTTTTTTCGTTGATGAAACGCGGAAGCTGCATCATGCCCATCGGGTTTTTGAACTTGACCAATAACGCAGTGATCTGCGCAGATTCTTCATGGTGTTCGGCAGACTCATCATGCGCTTCTTCGTGATGATGGATGTCCCATACGCTTTCGGTGGAGGTGAGGATCAAACGGTCAGCAACCGTTCCTGTCGGTTCAAGAATCCCAACAACGGAGTAACGTTTTTCTTCATGTTCCTGACCTTCCTTTTCAAAACCGTGTGTTCCGTGAAAATGGTCACCAAGATTCAGTTCCAAGCGCGCGGCAACTGTACTTCCAAGCACCACTTCCATACTTTTTTGCCAAGGTTTCCCTTCTCGGAATTTGGCTTTGAAATGAGACAGATAAAGCGTGTCGGTTCCCACAATTCGAAAGCCTTGGTAACTATCGCCATACGAAAGCGGAATACTGTATTTCACCAACGGATGCCGCTGAATTTTGCTTACCTCGCTCAATGGAATATTTCCGGTTGGATTATCAATCTGATAAACGGCCGAAAGAATAAGTTGCAGTGGACTTCCCTTGGCGCCAACAACCATATCAATTCCTCGGATGTCACGGTTGAAGCGGTCGTTCAGTTGCCCGCTTACGGTAACGATGAAACTCACCATTCCCACACCGATGGAAAGCAGCATGACGCTAAGCGAAGTTGTGAGGAAATGCTCCTTCAGATTGGCGTATGCAAGCTGCAGCATTTTCATATTTCCACCGAGTATGGAAAGCGGTTTTTCAAACGCTGGTCGTGTGTCACGATGATGAGAGCAGCACCATGACCAGTTACGGTTTTCTGCAACAGATCGGCAACCAATTGGCAGTTCTCGTCATCCAAAGCGGAGGTTGGTTCATCTGCCAAAACAACTTTCGGTTGTGTGACCAATGCCCGCGCAATCCCAGCCCGCTGACGTTCGCCAATGCTCAGTTCGCTTGGGCGGTTGTTGGCCTTGTCCGCAATGCCAAGTTCAGTTAGTAGTTGCTTCGCGAAATTTTCATCATTCGGAAGACCCGCCAACGAACGTGCCAACTGCAAATTCTGCATCACACTGACCGAACGGATGAACTGCGCCTGCTGGAAAACCATTCCGATATTCTTTCCGCGAAAGCTGTCACGATTGCTGCCTTTCAGTTCTGTAATGGATTGTGCATCAATCGAAACCGAACCGGAATTCGGCTCCATCAATCCCGCCAAAAGGTGAAGCAAGGTCGTTTTGCCTTTTCCCGAGCGGCCAAGCACCAGCAGCACTTCTTCCGCCTTGACGGATAGGTTCGGGAACGAAAAACGCGGTCCGTTCGCGTAGCTGAAAGAAAGGTCTTCGGTCTGTAGCATTTCTTAGCCCTGCAAAACTAACGGGTTGATCGGAGCTTTGTACTTTTAGCCGACATTCTCAGACAATGCTTGAACGACCCAGACGAAACCGCGCCACCGAAGCCATCCGCAGCATGGTGCGCGAAACCCGCCTCGACCTTTCCAACCTCATTTATCCGCTGTTTGTGGTGGACGGAAAAGGAAAACGAGACGAGATCGGTTCGTTACCAGGCATTTTCCGCTTTTCGGAAGACCAAGTGTTGAAGGAAGTGGAGCAGAGCATGAACCTCGGACTTCGGTCGTTTGTGCTGTTTCCTGCGGTGGAAGAAAGTCTGAAGGACAAGGAAGCCACATACAGTTACGATGAGAAGAACTTCTATCTGCGCATTATCGCGAAGCTGAAAAAGGAATTTCCTGAAGGTTGCTTGGTGAGCGATGTGGCGATGGACCCGTACAGTTCTGATGGACATGACGGATTGGTGGAAGACGGCCGCATTTTGAACGATGAAACGCTGGATATTCTTGGCAGAATGGCCGTGGCGCAGGCTGAAGCAGGAATTGACATCATCGGTCCGTCAGATATGATGGATGGCAGAGTGCAGCACATCCGAGAAGAATTGGATGATGCGGATTTCGAGAATGTGGGTATTATGAGTTACTCGGCAAAGTACGCAAGCGCGTATTATGGTCCGTTCCGCGATGCGTTGGAAAGTGCCCCGAAAGCTGGCGACAAAAAAACCTACCAGATGGATCCTGCCAACAAGTGGGAAGCTCTTCGTGAAGCAGAATTGGACGCTTCTGAAGGAGCGGACTTCCTCATGGTAAAGCCCGCGATGCTGTATCTCGACATCATTCATTTGCTGAAGGAAAAGTTTGAGTTGCCGATTGCGGCTTACAACGTGAGTGGAGAATACGCTATGCTGAAAGCTGCGGCACAGAAAGGGTGGTTGGATTACGATAAGGCCATGCCCGAAATGTTGTTGAGCATCAAGCGTGCGGGTGCCACGGCCATTCTCACCTATTTTGCGAAGGAATACGCACAAATGCTGAAAGACGGGAAGCTTGCTTAAGATCGATATGCATACGCACATCATGCCGCGTGAAATGCCCGATTTCGCACGCAAGTTCGGCTATGGTGATTTCATCATGCTCGATCATGTAGCGCCTGGCGAAGCCAACATGATGCAGGGCAAACGCTTCTTCCGAAAGATCAAAGAGAACTGCTGGAATCCTGAGACACGGATTTCGGAGTATGAGGAATACAATACGCAGGTTCAGGTTGTATGCACAATTCCAGTTCTCTTCTCGTATTGGGCACGCCCGAAAGATGGTGCGGAGGTGGCCCGTTTTCTGAATGAAGATCTGGCGGAATCCATCGCGCCATACAAGAAGAATTATATCGGTTTGGGAACGCTTCCAATGCAGGACACAGACCTTTCCATTAAGGAATTGGAGCGATGTAAGGAATTAGGCTTCCCAGGTGTACAGATCGGCTCGAACATCAACGACAAGAACCTGAGCGAGCCTGAATTCTATCCCATTTTTGAGGCGTGTCAAGACCTCGGAATGGCGGTTTTCGTCCATCCTTGGAACATGATGGGAATGGATCAGATGCGGAAATATTGGTTGCCGTGGTTGGTAGGTATGCCAGCTGAGACATCACGGGCAATCACCTCCATGATCTTTGCTGGAATCTTTGAAAAGCTGCCCGAGTTGCGCGTCTGCTTTGCCCATGCTGGCGGCTCTTTCATACCCACAATCGGGAGAATTGAACACGGATTCAACTGTCGCCCCGATCTTGTGGCCATCGATAATGACGTTAACCCGAAGGAATATCTCGGCAAATTCTGGATCGATTGCATTACACACGATGCAGATACGTTGGAGTTCATCCTCAAGAAAACGGGCTCGAACCGTGTTTGTCTCGGAAGCGATTACCCATTCCCACTCGGAGATCTCGAGATCGGTAAATTCATTGAAGAAATGAACCTCCCACAGCAAACCGTTGAGGATATTTTCTGTAATTCGAGTTTGGAGTGGTTGAACCTATCGAAGGAGCGTTTCAATTGAGTAAAGCGGTCGAAATATCTGTTGTAAGTCCCGTTTACCGGGCGGAAGCGATTCTTCCTGAACTGGTTCGAAGGTTAAAATCGGAACTTTCCACTATTGGTATTACCTATGAAATCGTGCTGGTGGATGACCGCTCGCCAGATGGTTCTTGGAAGGCAATGAAGTCGTTGGCCGCGGACACGCCCGAACTCAAGTGCTTTCGCTTGAGTAGGAACTTTGGACAGCACAACACGATTACCGCAGGATTGAGCTTGGCTCAAGGCAACTGGATCGTGGTGATGGACTGTGACCTCCAAGATCGACCGGAAGAGATTTCAGCGCTTTATCGGAAAGCAATAGAAACAAAGGCGGACGCGGTTGTTGCAAGACGTGCTGAACGTAGGGACACGTGGCTGAAGCGGATGTCTTCCAGGTTTTATTACACAACGTTCAGTTATTTGACAGACACGGTTCAGGATCCAGCCGTGGCCAACTTCGGCATCTATAACCGAAAAGTTATAGAGGCAATTCTTTCCATGAGGGATCAGATCCGATACTTCCCAACCATGCTCCAATGGGTCGGTTTTCAGCGCGAATACGTGGATGTGGAACACGATGCACGGGCGGAAGGAGAATCTTCTTACAACTGGAAAAGCCTGTTCGCTTTGGCATTCAATAATATTCTGGCCTTCTCCGACAAACCTCTGAAACTCACCGTCAGGTTCGGATTTTGGATTGCGCTCATATCGTTGGGAATCGGAATCTTCTATCTGATCCAGTACTTCATGGGCGAGATTGATGTACTCGGTTTCGCCAGTCTCATCGTGTCCATCTCGTTCTTTTCTGGCATGAACATCATGATTCTGGGAATGATTGGCCTTTATCTCGGAAAGGTGTTCGAGAAGGTGAAGGATAGGCCGAACTTTATCATCAGCGAAACAACCGAAAGTAGCGCCCAATGAAGGTGGCCAAGTTGGAATGGGATTCGAACTTTTTCGGATATCCTGTGGGCATTATCAAATTGGAGAGTGGACCGTTTGACGAGAGTGACCTCAAGAATTTGACGAGTGAAATGAAACTGGTTTACGTCACAAGCCAGAAAGAGATTGATTCCGACCTACTTTCATGCGGAGATACGAAGGTGGTTTTTGGAAAGGAACCCGTAAACCGGGAATTTCCAATGGAGGTCGTGGAGGCACCTGTTGAGTTGATGGAGGAAATGAAAGCCATCGGGCTACAGAGTGGAGTCTGGTCCCGTTTTGCGCTCGATCAGAATTTCAAGCATTCGGATTTCGAAAAGATGTACGGCATCTGGGTGGAGCGTAGCATGAAGAAGGAAATCGCCTATCGAACGCTAACGGTTCTGATCGATGAAAAACCTGGCGGGATTCTCACTTTGGGTGATGACGGCAATGGAGTTTCAGCCATTGGCCTGTTTGCAGTGGCAGAAGGGCATCGGGGAAAAGGAATTGGGCGTAAATTGCTCCAAGCTGCTGATGCCATCAGTTTCGTTAGGGGAGACCGCGAACTCAGGGTGGCAACACAGGGGAAAAACAGTTCAGCGTGTGCCGTCTATGAGCATTTTGGATTCAAACGGATTAGTGAAACCTACATCTACAATTATTGGAATGAAGCATTTACCGTTCAATAAGCCATACCTCACAGGCAACGAGACGAAGTACATCATTGAGGCGGTAGATTCTGGGAAGATCTCAGGCAATGGCATGTTCACCAAAAAGTGCCAGGAATGGATAACCCGCCACACGGGAGCAAACAAAACCTTGCTTACCACTTCATGCACGGACGCCTTGGAGATGTCGGCCATCCTGGCGAACATTCGGGAAGGGGACGAGGTGATTATGCCTTCATTCACGTTTGTCTCCACGGCCAATGCGTTCATTTTGAGGGGCGCGAAGGTGGTTTTTGTTGATAGCCGTCAGGATCACCCAGGAATGGATGAATCCCTCATTGAAGAGGAGATTACTCCAAAAACGAAGGCAATCGTCTGCGTTCACTACGCGGGTGTGGCCTGCGACATGGACAGGATCATGACTTTGGCCAAAAAACACGGTCTTTTTGTGGTTGAAGATGCGGCACAGGGTATTGACAGCTATTTCATTGGAGCTGACGGGATAAAAAAAGCATTGGGAAGTATCGGTCATTTTGGGACGTATTCATTCCACGAGACCAAGAATATCCAATGCGGGGAAGGAGGCGCCCTAATGATCAATGACACTGAGTTCGAAAAACGGGCAGAGATCATTTGGGAAAAGGGGACCAACCGCGCGGCTTTCTGGCGTGGAGAGATAGACAAATACGGCTGGGTGGATATCGGCTCATCGTTTCTACCATCCGAGATTGTGGCGGCCTTTCTTTATGCGCAGTTTGAAAAAGCCGAAGAAATTCAGGATAGACGAAAAGTAATTTGGAAGCAGTACTGGGAAGGCATGTCTGGTCTATTCCAGAACGGATCGGTCAAAGGGCCATCCATTCCTGATTATGCGACCAATAACGCCCACATGTTCTATCTGGTTTGTGATAATGAGAATCAACGAGGCGAACTCATTGCGCACCTCAAAAAGAATGAGATCCATAGCGTTTTCCATTACCAATCACTGCACAAGGCGCGGTTCTTTGGCGACCAATACAAAGGTCAACCATTGACAAACACGGACAGATACAGCGAGTGTCTGGTCAGGCTTCCACTTCACCTGGATCTTGACGATGCGGATGTGGCTCGTGTGGTGGACGAAGTGAATCGCTTTTACAGCTGATTCCAAGCTAAAGCCACGGGCGAACCGATGTGGCGCAAGAACGAAAAATGAAAGTTCCGTTCATAGACCTGAACCCGATTCATGCAGCCATTCAACAAGAAATGGAGCAGGCATTTAGTGAGGTATATGCAAGCAATCAATTTATTCTGGGAGGCCGACTCGAACGGTTTGAAAAGGAATTCGCGGAATTTTGCGAGACCAAGTTTGCCATTGGGGTAAACAGCGGCACGGACGCGCTCATTCTATCGTTGCGAGCTTTGGAAATTGGGTCGGGCGATGAGGTCGTTCTTCCCTCCAATGCATACATCGCTACGGTCATGGCCGTATCTCAGGTTGGTGCCATTCCTGTTTTTGTGGAGCCGAACGAGCGGACCTTCAACATTGATCCGAATAGGATTGAATCAGCCATTTCTCCAAGAACAAAGGCGATCATTCCGATTCATTTTTTCGGTCAGACATGTGAAATGAATTCGATTATGGAATTGGCAGAGAAACGGGGTTTGTTTGTAATTGAGGATAATGCGCAGGCACATGGAGCCGAGGTTGCGGGCAAACGAACGGGTTCATGGGGACATCTGAATGCGACCAGCTTTTACCCGACCAAGAATTTGGGCGCTTTGGGAGATGCTGGCGCGATAACCACGGACAACGAGCAACTGGCAAACCGATTGAGAATGCTCTGTCACTACGGTTCCATGCAAAAGAATGAGCACGCGATCATTGGCCAAAACAGCCGCTTGGATGAATTACAGGCCGCGTTTCTCTCGATTAAGCTGAAACACCTCAATAAATGGAACGCTGAGCGCAAGAAAATAGCCAACAGGTATCACGAGCAACTGGCAGGAATCGGAGATTTGATTCTGCCAAAAGCGACATCTACAAGGCCTCATGTTTACCACCAATACGTGATTCGAACAGAAAAGCGGGACGGGCTGCGTCAACACTTGGCCAAGAGCGGTGTGGAAACCGCGATTCACTATCCAAAACCACCACACCTACAAGAAGCGTATGCGTATCTCGGTTACAGAAAAGGGTCATTTCCAATAGCTGAAAGAATAGCAGAGACGAGTCTGAGTCTTCCGATGTTCGTTGGAATCACCGAGGAACAGCAGGAATACGTAAATAACACCACGAAAGCGTTTTACCATGCCTAAAATCTCGGTAATCATTCCATGCTATTTCAACGAGGGAAACATTCCAGTAACTACAGCGGCTTTGATTGAAAACGAGAATCGTTTTCCAGAGGATGTTGAGTTCGAGTATGTGATGGTGGATGACGCATCAGGCGATGGCACTCTCGGTAAGTTGCTCGAATTCAAGAAGAAAGACCCGCAAAGAATAACGGTACTTAAACTTAGGTCAAATGTCGGCTCGTACGGAGCAATCATTGCGGGACTTCAGCATACAGAAGGCGATTGTATTGTTGTTATGGCGGCCGATCTTCAAGACCCGCCAGAAACCATCATCTCAATGTATACGCAATGGACAAAAGGGTATAAGGTGGTTGTCGGAAAAAAGCTGGTTTCTGTGAGGGCGATGGCATCAAGTCCATTGCCTTGGATATTTCATCATCTCATGAAAAGAATTATTCCCACACTTCCGAGCGGAGGATTCGATTTCTGCTTATTCGACCAGACCCTAAAGCGGCAGCTACAAAAACAGGCGCAACATGGAATAAATAACCTCTATCTTTTACTATCCCCTGGACGCGAGTTCAGGGAAGTTTCCTTTACAAAGAGCAGCCGGCAGATTGGGGAGTCTATGTGGACAATGGGGCGAAAGGTGAGTCTGGCAACCAGAACCCTGCTTTTCTTTGCATCGCGTAGAGTATCGGTCCTCCATTATTTGTGGAAGACATGCTTGGCTAAAGGTTCGCAGCCACTGTTCGTTATCGAAAAGATATTTTAGGCCATAGATTGGATTAAATGAGACGGGTTGTAGAAAACAGATTGATAATAGCGCAGTTAGTTGTTCTTGCGGTAGGTTTTTCGCTTTATCATCTTTTTCTGGATTATAACTATTGCCTTAGTGCTGATGATTTCTCTGGAATCGACTATGCTACAGACGGAATCCCTGGTCTGAGCTACGCTTGGCGATTTTATTTTGGATGGGAGGGTCCGTTCCTTTCCATGATTGTTCAGGGGCTATTCATGCGGGCGGTGGCTATCGGGGTGCCCCCCTTCGTTGTCCTATTTTCCGTAAAACTTGTTCTTTTGTTCTCTTCGTTGACGCTGATCACAAGTATCTCAAACAGGTTTTGCCTCGCATGGAACCTAGATCAACGGTTGTTTCTCTCCTTGGTTTTTCAGGTAACGCTTTATCTGATTTCGCCCAATAGATCGGAGATATGGCACTGGCTTATCGGAACGGCTTACCTGACCCCATTGATATTCTTACAGCTTGGAGCAGCATTATTGATTCAGGGTCGTGTCATTGCGTCCATGGTTCCCTTGGCGTTTGTCATGCAAAGCCGTGCTACCTATTCTTTGATTGTTTTTGGCTTCATCGCCCTGTTGTGTCTTGCCAGCATCATACTCAAGTGGAAGAACCGAAGAAAATGGCTTTTGCTTGGGGCAGGACTGTGCGCTTTTCTACTGATCTATCTGGTTGCTCCTGGCAATTATGTGAGGATGAGTGAACACGGAAATTCCGTTTCGTTCATGGCTTCGCAGTTCAAGGTCGGGCTCCACAATCTGCTTGTGTCTTACAATCTGGCCAAGACGGACAGAATATTGTTGGCGCTTTTAGCTGCGTATCCCGTTTTGTCTGGAGCAGAGCGGGACCTAAAACCAGAGAAAATCTGGGTCTGGTTTGTCCCGATTGTTGTTTATATGGGGTTTGCCGTGGTACACGAACTCATCTTCGTGATTGTGACAGGGTATTGCGAATGGACACGCGTTCTGTCGTTACATTCCTTTCTTTTTTTGGCAATGGCATTAGTTTATGGGCTTTGGTTTTGTTCATTCATCTCAGTTCGAACAAGAGCCTTGGTCGTACCGTTTTCTGTTTTGGGAGTTGTTGGTCTTTGTCTGAGGCTTTTTACTGGTTTTGGCGCAGAATTGAGCAGTGCAGAACAACTGAAATCAAACTATGACAGACGCTTGAATACCATATTCTCACACAAGGGTCAAGACACATTATTTGTTGAACCATTAAGTTATAATGGAGTCCTTTACTTTGAAGATTTTTCAGAGGATCCTGACAACTGGATAAATAAAGATTTTCGAAAGGCCTATGGACTCGAATTCAAAGTTGCGCTGAAGAAAGATGGCACGGCAGAATAATGGCACATGTAGCCTTTTAATGACAAACGTTGTTTCGGGTTGTAGCGAACAGAATCAGGAAGCAAATAAGGCGATGAAACCACCAATTGCGGCCATCGAGCCATATGAAATGACCATTCATGGTCACACACGCGTTGACAATTATTTCTGGCTGAGAGAGCGCGAAAACCCAGAAGTGATCAACTATCTGGAAGAGGAGAACGCCTACACGGAACACGAACTGGCAGACACCAAGCAGTTTCAGGATGACCTGTACAAGGAAATGAGAAGCCGCATCAAAGAAGATGACGAAAGCGTGCCGTACATGGACAACGGATACTACTATTACACGCGCTACGAGGGAGGGAGGGAGTATAGGATACATTGCAGAAAAAAAGGCTCGTTGGATGCGCCCGAGGAAGTGTTCCTTGATGAGAATGAATTGGCCGAAGGACACGACTATTTCTCTTTGGGGAGAATTGAAATAAGTGATGACAACAAGATCGCTGCGTTCGGAATCGACACGGTAAGTAGGAGGCTTTATACCATTCATTTCAAAAATCTGGACACGGGAGAAATGTACTACGAGACCATTGCCAATTGCGCTGGTGGAGGAGCTTGGGCCAAGGACAACAAGACCTTTTTCTATATTGGAAAAGACACCGAGACACTAAGAACAAACCGAATTCTTCGTCACGAATTGGGCGCAGATGTGCGCGAAGATTTTGAGGTTTATTTAGAGAAGGATGAGACCTTTACCTGCTATGCGTGGCGTACCAAAAGCAAGGATTACATCTTCATTGGCTCGTTTCAAACGGTGTCTTCAGAATATCGAATGCTTGATGCAAACAACCCAACGGGTGAATTCACGGTCATACAGGCGCGCGAAAGAGATCACGAGTACAACGTCTCCCATTTCGGAGACAAGTTCTATATCGTTACAAACTGGAACGCGAAGAATTTTCGGTTGATGGAGACTCCAGTTTCAAAACCAGGGAAGGAAAACTGGAAAGAGGTTATTGCGCATCGTCCAGAGACTCTGCTTGAAAACATCGAAATATTCAGAAATTATCTGGTGGTGGCAGAGCGAACGGCTGGACTGCCACAGCTGCGAATCATCGACCAGAAAACGGGTTCGGAGCATTACTTGGATTTTGGCGAGGAAGCCTACACGAGCTACATAGGCACCAACATGGATTTCGACATCGAGGTTCTTCGCTACGGTTATTCTTCGCTCACCACGCCTTGGTCAACGCTTGATTACAACATGCGAACGCAAGAGAAAACCCTACTGAAAGAACAGGAAGTGTTAGGTGATTTCGACAGGAACAATTATCAGACCGAGCGCGTGATGGTGACGGCAGGCGATGGAACGCAGGTTCCGATGTCAATCGTTTACAGGAAGGGCCTGAAAAAGGACGGGGTCAACCCAACATTGCTGTATGCGTACGGTTCCTACGGGGCAACCATGGACCCCTATTTCAGTTCAATACGGCTGAGTTTATTGGACCGTGGCTTCGTTTACGCCTTGGCGCATATCCGTGGAGGTCAGGATCTTGGAAGGCAATGGTACGAGGACGGAAAACTGCTTAAGAAGAAGAACACATTCACGGATTTCATCAATTGTGGAGAATTCCTCATCGAGAAAGGTTACACCACCAAAGATGATTTATTTGCCATGGGAGGGTCTGCTGGAGGGCTGCTGATGGGAGCGGTCGTCAACATGCGACCCGATCTTTGGAAGGGCGTGGTCGCTCAGGTTCCGTTTGTCGATGTGATAACGACCATGCTGGACGAGAGCATTCCGCTTACAACGGGCGAATATGACGAATGGGGAAACCCGAACGAAAAAGAATACTACGACTACATATTGAGCTACTCACCATACGATAACGTGAAGGGGCAGGATTATCCGAACATGCTGGTGACAACTGGTCTGCACGATAGTCAGGTTCAGTATTGGGAACCCGCCAAATGGGTGGCCAAGCTGAGGGACAAGAAAACGGACAATAACGTTCTATTGCTTCACACCAACATGGAGGCGGGACACGGAGGCGCCAGCGGTCGCTTCGAAAGTTTGAAGGAAACGGCCATGGAATACGCGTTCATGTTCAAACTTGTTGGAATAAAAGAATGATATGCAAAGACTCGGAACAACGGCATTTTTAATCCTGTTTTCATTTGGGGCAATGGCTCAACACGGCTATTGGCAACAGCACGTTTCCTATCAGATGGAAGTTGACATGGATGCGGCCAAACATCAATTTTCAGGGAAACAGAAGTTGGTTTATACGAACAATTCCCCTGACACACTCACCAAGGTTTTCTACCATCTGTATTTCAACGCGTTTCAGCCCGGAAGCATGATGGACATCCGTTCGAGAACGATTCCTGACCCGGATCCGCGCGTGGGAGATAGAATCTCAAAGTTGAAACCGGATGAGATCGGTTATCACCAGATTGACAAATTCACACAGGACGGAAAGCCGTTGGAATATCATATTCAGGGAACGGTGGTTGAGGTAAAACTGTCAGAACCGATTCTTCCTGGTGGGAAGTCAGAGTTCTTGATGGATTTCCATTCGCAAGTTCCGTTGCAGGTGCGCAGAAGCGGAAGAGATAACGCGCAAGGCATTGATTATTCCATGACGCAGTGGTACCCGAAAATGGCCGAATATGATTACGAAGGATGGCACTCCGACCCGTATGTTGGCCGAGAGTTCTATGGTGTTTGGGGCGACTTTGATGTGAAGATCTCCATCGATAAGAAGTATACGGTCGGAGGAACAGGCTATCTGCAAAACCCCAATGAGATTGGACATGGATACGCAGTTTCCGATGCGGATGTCAAAGAACCATTGGGAGAGAAACTCACGTGGCATTTTGTGGCACCACAGGTCCACGACATCGCTTGGGCGGCAGATCCCGATTACATCCACGACACCAAGCAGGTTCCAGATGGACCGCTTCTGCACTTTTTCTATCAGCCAGATACGGTTAGAAACTGGACGCGCTTGGAGAATGATTTCGTTGCCGCATTCGGCATTATGAACGAGAAATTCGGCAAATACCCATACAAGCAGTTTTCGGTCATTCAGGGTGGAGATGGCGGCATGGAATACCCCATGGCCACGCTTATCGCCCCCGGAACCACGTATGGTGGCCTTTTGAGTGTGACGGTTCACGAGGCGTTTCATAATTGGTATTACGGTGTGCTTGCCACCAATGAGGCCAAGTATCCATGGATGGATGAAGGGTTTACCTCTTACGCACAGGATCATGTGCTGAATGCGCTTTCTCCGAAACCCGTGGAGAATCCTCATGCCAACGACATTAAGGCCATGGCCGATCTGTATGCAAATGGTCTACAGGAACCGCTCACCACGCATGCAGACCATTTTCAGACCAATTACTGTTACAGCATTTCGTCTTACGTGAAAGGCTCTATCTTTTTGATGCAGCTGGAATACATCGTTGGCAAAGAGGCGTTCTGGAAAGGCATGAAACGTTATTTCAATGAATGGAAATTCAAGCATCCGAACCCGAACGATTTCATTCGAGTAATGGAAAAAACATCTGGCCTGGAACTGAACTGGTTCTTGGACCTTTGGGTCGGCACAACTCAGACCATTGATTACAGCATTGAGGAACTAGACAAGGAGAAAAAAGGTCGAACGGAAATTGTTCTAAAGCGCAATGGGCCATTTCCGATGCCGCTGGACATAAAGATCGTTGACAAGGAGGGCAATGAAAGTTGGTACTACATTCCCTTAGGGCTGATGCGAGGTGAAAAACCCGCAGACGAAGGCCAGGAGAACCGAACCGTTCTGCCCGATTGGGAATGGACCAATCCAACGTATAGTTTTGAGGTCGATTTGAAGAAACGAAAGATCGAGTCGATTGTGATTGACCCTTCGGGGCGTTTGGCCGATCTGAACAACACTAACGGAATTTATCCTTTTCCGAAAGAGAGAAAATGACACACACAAAAAATAGACACTCCCTGATTCTGGCCGCAGGCCTACTTTTTATGGCAATGGTTGGGTGCAACAATGGAGCGGACAAAGGCACGGGTACAGATCACAGCGGAGCAGATCAAACAAAAGTTCACCAAGCAGGGCCTCAATTTAAGAAGGAGGGAGAACTTTGGCTGACGCATGCAGAAGGAGACACCATTCGTCAGTTGGACATCGAGATAGCAGACATTGAAAGTGAGCGCACCATTGGCCTGATGCACCGCTGGAGCATGCCCGACACGCAAGGAATGCTATTCATTTTTGAGGAAGAAGAACCACGTTCGTTCTGGATGCACAACACGCTTATGGGGCTGGACATCATTTTCATACGAGAGGATGGAACCATCGAAAGCATTGCTAAATACTGCGTGCCAAAATCTGACAAATCGATTCCGTCCAAAGGCCCCTCTACGTATGTTTTGGAAGTGAAAGAAGGCTTCAGCGACATTTATGGGTTGGTACCAGGCGATAAGATCTCATACGTCCGAACAGATGGAAAGTAGAACAGCGAAGCAAATCACATTTTTCATTCTCTCCCTGTTCATCGGTGTTTCCTCATTCGCGCAGCAGAAACTAAAGATCGAGTCGTACAAACCGCTTTCGGAGCAATGGCTTTTGCTGACCAAAGACCGCAAATTCATCAGCGACCACGACAGTCTTAATGAGGAAATGGTGGATCTGGTGAACGCGTTCGTGGTAGATAGCGTGCTTCCATCAAAAAGCCAGCGTCATCGGGTGGCTGCGGCAGGTTGGGTCATCAGCATTTTCGGCTATAAATGGAAGGCACTTTCCATGACCAAGTTGAAGTTTGTGGGAACGGAGCGTGATGGCATCCGCGTGCCAAGCGAACCACCGCTATTCACGGAATATGACGTGAATTTCAACCTCATTCCGCATACGCGGAGATACATTGACGTGCTATGGCCTGGCTATGTTCAGAAGTGCGAGAGGAACCGCTTTAAGCGCATCAAAAACTTGGAAGAGCCGCCATGCGTCTATCCCGAAACACTTGAAAACATCAATAAGTATCGGCTGCATTGCGAGATCACACCTCCCGTAAAATACCGCGCCATGCTCAACGAGAAGTTCTATCCGTGCATTCGTCCCCATTCATCTATGGAGCATTACGCACTTGGTTCTGATCAGACCACCATTGGTGGGTATGGAGCCTTTGTGGCCGACTACAACCATACGGGCGGACCTGAAATGCATCCGTACGAATGGCTTTGGTGGTATGACACACACCCTGACCGTTTGAAGGAAAAAGCGCAGACATGGTTCATCGGTTTCATGCGCGAGTCGAGCAACCGATTCCGTGGATGGTACAAGAAAAAGGAGCCAAGAGTTGGGCAGATCTCGGTGCCGTTTGTGTTCGACCTGAAAAACGACACTCTAAAAATAACACTTGAACACTTGATTCATGATCTGTTCAATGCAGAGGGTCTGACGACACTGGAAAATGTGCCAGGGAGTGCCTCAGACATGTACTTTTTAGAGAAGAATTTCTCCCTCGATGAGGCTGGATTGACAGGAAAGGTTATCAGGTACACCACATCAAATCCCATCCGAAAAGAGGGGATGAAAACGTGGTTTTCTCACCTCAATTGGGATAAGGAGCGAAACCTCTTAACAGGTTATTTGAACCTTGGGGTTTCGGTAATGGAACTTTACAATGCGAAGTTGAGTTTCGAGTGAAAATCACTCGAACGCTTTCCGTACGTGTTTCCAAGCATGAGACATTTCGGTTGAGAAATGACCCAACTTGTCTGAAGCTTCACCAGCGCGTTTCTCCAGGTCTTTCTGGAATTCCTGCAATTTGACGGAAGCCTCTTTCTTACGCTTTTCCCACTCCTGCTCACTCTCCATCTTGGCCAGTTGAAGCTGCAATTTGAAGATGTCAAACTTAACCTGGTAGTCGTGGAGTTTCAATGAAAGATCTTCCAAAAACGCATCTGAATGTTCCTTGCTTGTATTGAAAACGAGGTCAAGGTCGGAGCGTAGTTGTTCCAATCGTTTTTTCAATTCTTTCTGTTGTTCGCGAAGCAGGTCTTCGGAAGTTGCTTTGCCAAGCGCGGCCTGAACGCGCAAATCTTCCAACGTGGCCTTGATCTTGGCCGCCTGCTCCTTATTGAGCTCTTTTGCCTCATCCAGCCGAGATGACATTTTCACTGTCCAATCGCGGAGGTTTGCTTTCTGCTCTTCAAATGCTTTTTCTGCATCAGCCTTGCCCAAATGCAATTGCACGTTCAATCCTTCAACGGTTGTTTTCAGGTTTTCCAAATGGTCTTTGATGGTCTTCTTTTCCATGGTGTCAATTATTTGGCACAAAAGGTAGAAGATTTCCTCAAATCGAAAACTGATAGAGGTTAGACCCTGCGTAATCTTAATTTCGGGCGTATGTTCCCAACCTACCTCCAACTCGGCTTTGAGCATATTACCGACCTGACCGGCTACGACCACATGCTGTTTCTGTTGGCGCTGTGTGCTGCTTATGTTTATTCCGATTGGAAGAAGATCCTGGTGCTTGTCACGGCTTTCACGCTCGGACATTCCATTACATTGGCGCTGGCGGTTTTGAACATCATTCCCGTCAATGCGGCCTGGGTCGAGTTCCTTATTCCAGTTACGATTGCAGCCACTGCGGCAAAGAACCTCCTCAGTTTTAAAGTGGCGCCCTCCTTTGCAGAAAGCAGTTCACCGTTCCGCGAGCCGGAAAAGGCACAAACCGCCATTTTGGATCTGACCTACCTGATGGCGTTGACGTTCGGTCTGATTCACGGTATGGGATTTTCCAATTACCTCCGTTCGCTTTTAGGCGATGAATTGCTGATGCCACTTTTCGCGTTTAACGTGGGTTTGGAATTAGGCCAGTTGCTGGTCGTTGCGCTCATTTTCGGGCTGCAATTTGTATTGATGAACACAATTCGCGTGAAGCCGAAGCATTGGAACCTCATCGTTTCCCTCACCGCAGGCGCCATTTCGTTACTTTTGGCCGCCCAAAGAATTCCGTTCTGAGTTCATTCAGAACCACTTATGCTATTTCTATGAGACGATTTGCCCTTTCTTTTTTCATCCTTTTTCCGTTTTTCGTCAATGCCCAGCAATCTGCGCGAGACAAGTTTGAACAGTTGGGAACCGAACTTCCCACACCTAATGTTTATCGCACGGCAAGTGGCGCGCCTGGCCACGAATACTACCAGCAGCAGGTAGATTACGACATGAAAGTGGAGCTGGACGATGAGACGCAACGCATCTATGGTTCGAGTACCATCACATACGTCAACAATTCGCCAGATGAATTGACTTATCTGTGGTTGCAATTGGATCAGAACGTTCGGGCGCAGGACAGCGATTCGAAGAAGATTGAAACGGGAACAATCAGTGATCGCATGAACTTCGGTGATCTGGCGCGCATGCACAACAATTTCGATGGCGGGTTCAAGATCGAGTATGTGAAAGACGGAGCAGGAAATGACCTGCCATACACGATTGTGAAAACCATGATGCGCGTGGATCTGCCGAAACCATTGAAAGCCAAAGGCAAGACGAGCATCAAACTGAAGTGGTGGTACAACATCAACGACCGTATGGAAATCGGTGGTCGTTCTGGGTATGAGTTTTTCCCCGAGGATGGAAATTACCTCTACACCATTGCGCAATGGTTTCCAAGACTGTGCGTTTACAACGAAGTTGAAGGATGGCAGCACAAGCAGTTCTTGGGCCGTGGTGAGTTTGCGCTTCCATTCGGAGATTATAAGGTCGATATCACCGTTCCAGCGGATCACATTGTAGGCGCAACAGGCTTTTGCCAGAACTACAGCCAAGTGCTAACTGCCGAACAGAAGCAACGTTTCGATGAGGCGAAGAACGCGGATGAACCCGTCATCATCGTTACGCAAAGCGAAGCCGAGGAGAACGAAAAGGAAGGAACCAAAGACAAGAAAACGTGGACGTTTAAAGCAACCAACGTGCGTGACTTTGCCTTTGCGTCATCACGTAAATTCATCTGGGACGCGATGGGCGTGGAGATCGCGGGCAAGAAGGTGATGGCGATGAGCTATTACCCGAAAGAGGGAAATCCGCTTTGGGAGCAGTATTCTACCAGAGTTGTCGCTCATACGCTACGAACCTACAGCAAACACACCATCGATTACCCGTATCCCGTGGCCATTTCGGTTCATGCAAGATCCATCGGAATGGAGTATCCGATGATCTGCTTCAACTTCGGACGACCAGAAAAGGACGGAACGTATTCCGATTACATCAAGTATCGGATGATCGGGGTGATCACGCATGAGGTCGGGCACAATTTCTTCCCCATGATCATCAATTCGGATGAGCGCCAATGGACATGGATGGACGAAGGGCTGAACTCATTCGTGGAGTATTTGGCGGAGATCTCATGGGACAAGGATTTCCCTGTACGCAGAGGTCCTGCACCGAACATTGTCGATTATATGAAGGGCGATAAGAGCGGCATGGTGCCGATTATGACCAACAGCGAGAGCATCAAGCAGTTCGGGAACAACGCTTACGGAAAACCTGCCACGGCCCTGAACATTCTGCGTGAGACGATTCTTGGTCGTGAGTTGTTTGATTACGCCTTTAAGGAATATGCAAGACGTTGGGCGTTCAAACACCCGACACCCGCAGACCTGTTCCGCACTATGGAAGATGCTTCGGGTGTGGATCTTGATTGGTTCTGGAGCGGTTGGTTCTACACCACCAATCATTGCGATCAAAGTCTGGACGCGGTAAAATGGTTCCAAATAGACACGAAAGACCCAGCGGTTGAAAAGCCGTTGGCCAAAAAACGCGATGAGGCGAAGGAGGTTTACATCAGCGATATCCGCAACGAAACAGCCTACCAAAGCGTGGTGGAGAAGGACGCGAAGACCCGCGATTTCTACAATAATGAATACGACCCTTACAGGTGGACGATCCTTGATTCTGAGGAGTATGACAAGTACTTGGCGAGTTTGGATAATGAAGAGAAAGAATTGCTCAACTCTGGGTTGAACTACTACGAAATTGACCTTTCATCGCCTGGCGAATTGGTCATGCCAGTCATCTTCGAGTTTGAGTTTGCGGATGGCACCAAGGAAGTGCATCGCATTCCTGCCGAGATATGGAAGATGAACGATAAGAACATCAGCAAGGTCTTCTATTCCAAAAAGGAACTGGTACGTGTTGTACTCGATCCATTTTTGGAAACAGCGGATGTGGACCGTAACAACAATTATTGGCCGCCAAAGCAGGAACCGACACGGTTTGAGCTGTTCAAATCCAGCCATCACGACAGTGAAAACCCCATGCAGCGCGCCAAACGCGCCAAGGAAAGGGGGAATTGATAGTATCTTTGATACTATCAGCCGAAAACCTCCAATGGTTTGATCAGGAATTGATCAATCGCCCAATGCTCTCCGCCTGAGTTTCAGGAATGCCAGCTGTTGATGCGAACTCGTTCCACTTACTTGCCGCTTCTTGAACAGCGGAAATGATTTCTAATGGCTTTTTGATGTTCATTTCGCTGGCCACTTTCAGCAGGTCAGCCCTGTAAATGTTTTCACGTTTTCCATTTACCGAAAGCTGGTGCTGTTTCAGCCAACGGTTATCGGGGTTGTAAGCATAAGTGACATCGTAGGCAGGAGAGAGCTTCCATTCTCCGCGCTTGTTCATCAGAAAGGAAATGTTCTTCGTGTGGTCATCGCAGTTGAAACAGATGACGTTGAATACCATTCTGCGGAACAGTTCCTCCGCATCAGGATACGGAAGCCGCAATTGCCGCATGACCTGAAATGCCTGTTCGTACGAATACACATTCGGCATGTTGTAATCGAAATGTGCCATGCCGCACAGCGTTTGCATGTGTAGTTTTTCCGGTCCGCTGCGGTCAAACCGTTTGGTCATGAAATGCGCGCGGCCGCCTTCTTCCAGCAGGCGGCATTCGGTCATGTTGATGCCACATTCCTTGGCCATGAGGTGATACGCATACTCAATGCGCCCATAACCCTGCGGATCGCCCAACAGGTCGTTGCTCACACCATCAAATTTGATGATCCAATGTTCGTAGCCTTCCGACTGTTGTGCCTGCCCCGAACGCACATCACCTGTTTGCGGATTGTAGGCAATAATGGCCTTGGCACGCGCTCCGCCAGCGGAAGTTCCCACACGGATAATGTCTTCAATACCGTGATTTTTGGGATTGTCCAAATTGGTTTTGAGCGCATTGCGTTGATGCAGAATATCGCTGGCCAATTGCACCAACTCATCAACCTGTAGCGGCTCAGATTCCTGCTCAAACGAAGCAATGGCGGGTTTGAATTCCAGCGCACCCATTCCGCGTGAACCGATGTAGCAGAGCTTTTCTATTGGGTTCATGCTTTGCACGGTTCGTCCTTGTCGCGAGAGCCATTCCTCGATCAAGCGGTTACCGAATTTGTCAGGCAGACTGTCGGCCAGCAGGCCAGGCAATCCTTGATATGTTTCGGGGTTGAGCGAAGGAAACAGAAAGATGCGCTTTCCGTTCCGAGCCTCGGCCAATGGCATTTTCAACGGAGCAACGTCCAAATCCTGCTTCAGAAAATCAGTTTCGAATTCGAAAACACCATGATTGGCGGCCTCGTTCCACGCAACCGCACCTACGCGAATTCCCCAAAGAAGCACTTCGGCCACTACCATGCGGAATCGTTTTTATCGGTAGTGTGTCGTTTGCCCGAAGCACGGTAACGCTGCGGTTTCTGCTCTTTCAGCAATTGCAGCGGACTGATTTCTGGAGAAACGCTTTGGAAGGCATCGAGTAGGTCGAGGCGGTTCAAGGCACGTAGCAATTGAATGAGCGTGAGCAATGAAACCGATTGTCCTTTTTCGATGCGACTGATGGTGGCACGACCAAGCCCAGAACGTTCGGCCAGTTCTTCCTGTGTGATGTTCTGGTCGAGACGTATTTGGCGCAATTGCGAACAGATGCGGTTCACAATGGCCGTGTCACTCATGGCCGACCAGTCTTCTGTGATGCTTTTCTGATACATTAACCTTTTATTTAAGTGTTAATACATCGTTTATGATACAAATGTAATCATTTCATCATTTGCGTCAAAAACATCACAATAAAGCCAAATAATAGATTTAATGTATCAATATAAGCGCGTTAATAGTTGTAGGTCTTGAAAGGACAGGCTACAGAGAATAGGTTACTTCCGTATTAATTCAATGGCTTGGCTCGTATTTGGGGAAGAACTGAGAATAATTTCTTCATCCAGCCCTTCAGCAGAAATTTTAATTGCAGCCGTGTTGGGAGGAATGCTTCCTTCATTTTCAGCGTGCATAATCAGGTAATTGTTGCCTGGAGAAAGTTTAGCGTTTAATGTAGCTCCTGCCTTAGTAACTCTCAAACCTTTTACAATCCACTCTCCATTCAGGCTAACAGAAATAATATCTCCATCTTCAGTTGAATTGTCTCGAAGATGTAGCTCAACGTTTTCAGCAGAAGTATTGATGGATTTTTTAACATCAACGGAGCGGTTCAAGTAGGTTGAGGGGGTTGAGGATTTCTTTCGGTATTTGATTTCAAAAACAAGGTCATTCACATCTTTTCCGAAAAAACTTAGTGAGTTTTCCCTCTCGACCCATTTTCCGTTACGATTACATGAGTATGAAAGAATTTCAAAATTGTCTGGCAGAACCCAAACCAATGCGATGTGACTGAAACCAAGAGATCTTCCTTCCCAAAAGAAACCATAGTGTCCATCTACGTTTTTCTTATCATCAGTTCTAACGGTATATACACCGTTATCGTCAATGGTTAACTCTTTGCTCGTGAGAGTGTCATTCAGAATAATTGAATTAGCCCCACTTAAGAACCTCAACCGATCAAAGAATTCATTTTCCAAAGGTTCACGTATGTAATCGTTAGGATTTACATACAGGAAGTATTGGAGCGGGCTTTTCCCCTTTTCTAAATACCTGTATGTTTCTGGAAAATCTGAATTTACATTCGTGTAGGAAGTATAACTTTTCCCATCTTTATTCAAATATGAAATGGACTCAAACTCAGCTTTTTGAGCTTGGAGTAAAAATGACTGAACCAGTAACACGATTAGCAATGCCACACGATAGATCATACCTAAACCGACTTCCAATAACCGATGGTTATGCATATCAAAACTTTATGATGAATGCTTTTGGGGTTTCCAACCCAGAACTTGACAAAAGATACGACAAGAAAAACATTATCAATCTAATTCTAACTGAAGCAAGGTGGACGGGGACAGAAAACCTTCCTTCCAAAGAAATTCAGGTTCGCACCATCAAAGAATTTCGCGCGTCTCCCTATAACGGATGGCAAGATAATTGAAACCCTTACAAATAAAGGATTGTAGCATGAATTTGATAGCGATACATAGAAAATACAATACACAGAAAAAGTGTATTCAATTACTGGAAGAAATACGCTGGA